>NZ_JBJGYZ010000027.1:0-88323 GCF_054050275.1 Geodermatophilus sp. SYSU D00691 | reverse complement strand
ATCAAGCACGCGTGCTTGATCGCGACGAAGCACTCACTCCGGGCGGCTGAACAGCCAGGCGGCGAACGCGAGCAGCAGCCCGCCGGTGCCGGCCACGACGACGACGTCGAGCCAGACGGGCACCGTCCAGGAGCCCCACTGCAGCGCGATGTCGGCCTCCTGCGTGCCGTCGACCGAGCTCAGCACTACCCGCCGCACGGCGTCCACGCCGTAGGTGACCGGGTTGACCAGCGCCAGCACGTGCAGCCAGGTCGGCAGCGCCGCGCTCACCGGGAAGAACGCCCCGGAGAGGAACATCAGCGGCGCGAGCAGCAGCTGCACCCGCGGCATGATCGTCTGGATCTGGTCGACCCGGACGGCGAGCACCAGGCCCAGCGCGGTGATCGTGAACGCCACGAGGAACAGCAGCAGCACCGTCACGAGCAGCACCAGCGGCGCGTACGGGACGCCGACGAGCGGGGCCAGCGCCAGCAGCACCAGCGCCTGCAGCGTGGCCACGGTCGCACCGCCGAGCGCCTTGCCCAGCACGATGCTGGTGCGGCTCACCGGCGCCACCAGCATCTCGCGGAGGAAGCCCAGCTCGCGGTCCCACACGATGGAGATCGCCGAGAAGACGGCGGTGAACATGACCGAGGTGGCCAGCACGCCCGGGAAGAGGAACGTCGAGTAGTCGGCGCCGCCGAACCCGCGGGCGCCGAGCGTGGCGCCCAGCCCCTGGCCGAGCACGAACAGGAAGAGCAGCGGCTGCGCGAAGGAGGAGAGGATCCGCCCGCGGTCGGTGCGGAAGCGCAGCAGGTCGCGGTACCAGACCACCTTCACCGCGCGCAGCTCGTGCCGCAGCCCGCGGGCGGCGACCTGGACCGGTGCGATCGTCGTCGTCATCGCCGTCCTCCCATGGCCCGGGCCATCCAGTGCGGGCCGGCGGCGGCCTGGCGGTCGGCCATCCGCGCGCCGGTGTAGGCGAGGAAGACGTCGTCCAGCGTGGGTCGCGAGACGCTCACCGAGCGCACGGTCAGGCCGAGCTCGAACAGCCGCGGCACGAACTCCTCGCCGTCGGGGGTGAGGACGACCAGCGCGCCGCCCTCCCGCGTGGTCTCGACGCCGAGCCGCTCCCGGACCAGCGCCTCCGCCGCGTCGTCGTCCGAGGTGACGACCCGTACCCGGTCGTGGCCGACGCTGGCCTTGAGCGCCGACGGCGTGTCCAGCGCGCCGATCCGCCCGGCGTCGACGATCGCGATCCGGTCGCAGCGCTCGGCCTCGTCCATGTAGTGCGTGGTGAGGAAGACCGTGATGTCCTCCTCGGCGCGCAGCTGGTCGACGTAGCGCCACAGCGTGGCCCGGGACTCGGGGTCCAGGCCGATCGTCGGCTCGTCGAGGAACAGCACGCGCGGCGAGTGCAGCAGCCCGCGGGCGATCTCCAGCCGCCGCTTCATGCCGCCGGAGAAGGTGCGCACCTTCGAGCCGCGCCGGTCGGTCAGGCCGACCATCTCGAGCACCGTGTCGATCCGCGGGCCGACGGCGGCCTTGGGCATGCCGTAGATGTCGGCGTGGAAGCGGAGGTTCTGCTCGGCGGTGAGGTGGTCGTCGAGCGTCGTCTCCTGGAAGACCAGGCCGATGTGCCGGCGGACGTCGTCCCGCTCCCGGACGACGTCGAAGCCCGCCACCCGGGCGGTGCCGGCGGTGGGCCGCAGCAGGGTGCAGAGGATCTTGATGGTGGTCGACTTGCCGGCGCCGTTCGGGCCCAGGAAGCCGAACACCTCCCCGGCCCGGACGGCCAGGTCGATGCCGCGGACCGCCTCCACCTCGTCGTAGGTCTTGACCAGCCCGCTGGCCTCGACGGCCGGTGGCCGGTCGACCGCCGCATCACCCGTCGGGCTCCCTAACGCCGTTAGAGTCACTCCCGCAGCGTCCTCTAACACCGTTAGAGTGTCAACCGTGCCACTGTCCCGGAAGGACGTCGTCCGCGCCGCCGTCGAGGTGCTGGACGACGAGGGGCTGCCCGGGCTCACCCTGCGCGCGGTGGCCGCCCGGCTGGGGGTGAGCGCCCCGACGCTGTACTGGCACGTCAAGGACAAGCGCCACCTGCTGGACCTGGTCGCCGAGCAGGTGCTGGCCGAGGTGCCGGACAGCGCCCGCGCCCCGCGGGAGGGCGAGTCGGTCTGGGAGTGGCTCGCCGAGAGCATCCGGCTGCGGCGGGCGCTGCTGCTCGCCCACCGCGACAGCGTGCAGGTGGTCGCCGGCAACCGGCCCACCGACGAGGCCCTGCCCGGGATCGAGAGCACGCTGCGCGTGCTGGTGGCGGCCGGCCTCGAGCCGGGCGAGGCCGTGCGCGTGCTCACCGCACTCGGCTCCTACCTGCTCGGCGACGCCCTCGAGACGCAGGCGGCCCAGGACCGCCCGGCCGAGGACTTCCCCACCGGCGACCACACCCGCTTCCCGCTCATCTGCGCGGCCGCGCGCACGGTCGGGGACGACGACGAGCGGTTCGAGGAGGGCCTGGCGCTGATGCTCGACGGCCTGCGGGTGCGCCTGGAGCGCCGCGCCTCATCAACCCAGGTTGACAACCCCGCGTCATCAACCTAAGTTGACGACCGTGGATCCGGGAGCGCTGCCGAGCCCGGAGGACCCCGGGACCGCGCTGGCCGCGGTGGTCGCCCTGCGGCGGTTGGCCGGCCGGCTGGAGTCGGCCGCGGTCGCCGAGGCGATCGCCCAGGGCTGGACCTGGGCGCAGGTCGGCGAGGCCCTCGGGATCAGCGCCCAGGCCGCCCACAAGAAGTTCGCCGCCGAGGTCCGCGCGCGCCGCGGCCGATGAACCGGGAGGTCCCCATGGGACTCGTCGACGCCGTCCGCGACGTGCGCACGATCAAGCAGCTGCTCACCGGCGCCGAGGCCGAGGCCCGCGCCGCCGGGGAGGACCTGCCCGGCCCGGAGCACCTGCTCCTCGCCGCGGCCGCGCTGCCCGACGGCACCGCACCGCGGGCGCTCGTGCAGGTGGGCGTCGACCCGGCGCGGCTGCGCGCCGCGGTCGAGCGGGCGCACGAGCGCGCGCTGGCCGCGGTGGGGGTCGACGCCGGTCCGGTCGACGACGGGCTGCAGGCACCCGCGGCCGGTCCGTTCCGGTCGACGCCGCAGGCGCAGCAGGTCTTCCAGGAGGCCGTCCGGCTGGCGAAGTCGGCCCGGCCGGCGCGGCTGCGCGGGGCGCACGTCGTCGCGGCGGTGTGCGACCTCGAGCGCGGCACCGCGGCCCGGGCGCTCACCGAGCTCGGCGTCGACCGCGCGCGGCTGCGCGCCGCCGCCCTGGCCGAGGTCGGCCTGGGCTGACCGGCGGCGCGGGCGGGGCCTCAGCCGGGGTAGGTGCGGGCCAGCTCGGCGAACCGGCGCAGCGACGCCCGGTACCCGGCGCGGATCACCGGCGCGACCAGCGGCCAGCCGAGCCGGCCCAGCGCCCCGAGGGGCAGGTCGACCTGCTCCGACCACACGAACGTCGAGTGCTCGCCGCGCGGGTGCACCTCGAAGCTGCCGGGCCCGCGCACCACGCGGCCGGTGTGCAGCACGTCGACCCGCGTCGGCGGCTCCCAGCGGGTGATCTCGAACGTGTCCACGACGCCGACCCGCCGGCCGCGGGGCAGCCGCGGGCCGGTCACCGCGACCAGCCGCCCGCCGACGCCCCGCGCCGGCCCCACCACGGGGCGGACGTCGGTGCCGAGCATCCACTCCCCCTGCCGCACCCAGTCGGTCAGCGCCGCCCACACCCGCTCGGGCGGCGCGTCGACGTCGATGCTCTCCACCAGCTCAGGCACCGGCGTGCTCCTCGTCGTCGCCGCCGTCCGCGGGCTGCTCGCCGTCGTCGTCCCGCTCGGCCAGCCGGGCCCGCAGCGCGGCGATCTCCTCGTCGCGCTCGTCGAGGGTCTGCGCGAACTGGTCGATGAGCCAGTCCACCTCGGTCATCCGGTAGCCGCGCAGCGCCACCGAGATGCGCAGCGCGCGGACGTCGTCGCCGACGACGGGCCGGTCGTCGGGCAGCTCCACCGGTGAGCGGTCCAGCTCGGCCGGCGGCTGCGTCTCGCCGCGCCCGAGCAGCACCGAGCCGCCGAGGAAGAGCAGGCCGCCCACCAGCAGCACCCCGACGACGAAGAGCAGGAACGAGAGCACGTCAGGCCTCGACCGGCCCCCCGGCCGGCATCTGGTCCATCCGCGCGGGGGCGCGCATGCCGCCGCCGTTGTCGCCGGCCGCCGCGCGGGCGGACTCGGCCTCCTGGATGACCCGCACGATCTCGTCGACGTCGTCGGTGACGTGCAGCAGGTCGACGTCCCCCGGGCTGATCGTGCCCTGCTCGACGAGCGTCGTCCGCACCCAGTCGACCAGCCCGGTCCAGTACTCCGAGCCGTAGAGGATGACCGGGAAGCGGGTGACCTTGCGGGTCTGCACCAGGGTGAGCGCCTCGAACAGCTCGTCGAGCGTGCCGAACCCGCCGGGCAGGATCACGAACGCCTGCGCGTACTTGACGAACATCGTCTTGCGCACGAAGAAGTAGCGGAACGAGATGCCGACGTCGACCCACTCGTTGAGCTCCTGCTCGAACGGCAGCTCGATGCCCAGGCCGACCGACAGCCCGCCGGCCTCCGAGGCGCCGCGGTTGGCCGCCTCCATCGCCCCGGGGCCGCCGCCGGTGATGACCGCGTAGCCGGCCTGCACCAGCGCGGCGCCCAGCTGCACCCCGGCCGCGTAGTGCGGGTGGTCGCGCGGCGTGCGGGCGCTGCCGAACACGCTCACCGCCCGCGGCAGCTCGGCGAGCAGCCCGAAGCCCTCGACGAACTCGGACTGGATGCGCAGCACGCGCCACGGGTCGGTGTGCACCCAGTCGGTCGGCCCGCGCCGGTCGAGCAGCCGCTGGTCGGTCGTCGTCCCCTGCATCGTCGGGTCCGGCTCACCGCCCCGCAGCATGATCGGGCCGCGGTGCCGCGTCGGGCGGGGACGGCGGCCGTCGGGTGATTCGGTCATGCACTGCTCCCGGACAGGTAGGCGGTGAGGGCGTCCTCGACGGGCTGGAGCGCGTCGACGCGGACGTGCTCCTCCCGGGTGTGGGCGAGCTGCGGGTCGCCGGGGCCGTAGTTGACCGCCGGGATGCCGAAGGCGGCGAACCGGGCGACGTCGGTCCAGCCGAGCTTGGCGCGCGCCGGGCGGCCGACCGCCGCGACGAACGCGGCGGCCGCGGACTCGCCCAGCCCGGGCAGCGCCCCGCCGGCGTTGTCCACGACCTCCAGGGTGGCCCCGGCGGCGAGCGCGTCGGCGAACACCTCGCGGACGTGCGCCTCGGCGGCGTCCTCGTCGCGGTCGGGTGCGTAGCGGAAGTTCACGGTGACCCGGCAGACGTCGGGGACGACGTTGCCGGCCACGCCGCCCTCGATCCGGACGGCGTTGAGCCCCTCGCGGTAGGTGCAGCCGTCGATCTCGACCTGCCGGGCCTGGTAGGCGGCCAGCGTGGCGAGGACCGGCGCGGCGCCGTGGATGGCGTTGACCCCCAGCCAGCTGCGGGCGCTGTGCGCGCGCCGGCCGGGCACCTCCAGCACGGCCCGCAGCGTGCCCTGGCAACCGGCCTCGACCTCGCCGTCGGTGGGCTCGAGCAGGACGGCGAGGTCGCCGTAGAGCCAGCCCCGCCGCTCGCGGGCCACCCGGCCGAGGCCGTTGCGCGCCGACTCGACCTCCTCGTTGTCGTAGAAGACGAACGTGAGGTCGTGCGCCGGCTCGGCGCCGGGCACCCCGAAGCGGCCGGCCAGCCGGAGCATCACGGCGTCCCCCGACTTCATGTCCGAGGTCCCGCACCCGTGCAGGACGCCGTCCTCGAGCCGGCTGGGCACGTTGTCGGCGATCGGCACGGTGTCGAGGTGCCCGGCCAGGACGACGCGGGTGGGCCGGTCGAGATCGGTGCGGGCGAGGACGGCGTCGCCGACCCGCTCGACCTCCAGGCCGCCGAGGTCGCGCAGGGCCGCCTCGACGGCGTCGGCCAGCGCCTGCTCGCTGCCCGACACCGACGGGACGTCGACCAGGGCGCGGGTGAGCTCGAGGACGTCGGCGGAGAGGTCGAGCTTCGCGATGTCACCCACGACCGCCGAGCCTACGGGCGCCGCCGGGCTCCGGCCGGAGGACTCCCGGTGCGCCTGGGTAGCGTCGTCCCCCGTGACGAACGCCGCCGCAGCGACCGCCTCCGCCTCCGGCGTGGGCCTGGCCACCGTGACCGTCGACGGGACCGTCCTCGACGTCTGGTACCCCTCCCCCCGGCTCGGCGCCGACGACGGCCCGACCGGCACGCACCAGATGGGCACCCTCGAGCTGGGCAGTGCCCTGGGGCCGGACTACTCCGGGCTCGTGCGCAGCGACGAGGCCCGCGGCGTGCAGGTCATCCCGGTGAGCACCAGCATCGCCGACCTCTCCGCTCCCCCGGCCGACACCTACGACGTGTGGCTGCGGCTGCACCTGCTCTCGCACCGGCTCGTCCGGCCGCACGGTGCGAACATGGACGGCGTCTTCGGGCTGCTCACCAACGTCGCCTGGACCAGCGCCGGGCCGGTGCTGGCCACCGAGGTGCAGGCCCGCGCGGCCCGCCTGCGCGCCGCGCACGGCCACGTGACCGTCTTCGGCGTCGACAAGTTCCCGCGGATGGTCGACTACGTCGTCCCGGCCGGGGTGCGGATCGCCGACGGCGACCGGGTGCGGCTCGGCGCGCACCTGGCCGAGGGGACGACGGTCATGCACGAGGGCTTCGTCAACTACAACGCCGGCACGCTCGGCCCGTCGATGGTGGAGGGCCGGATCAGCGCGGGCGTCGTCGTCGGCCCGGACAGCGACATCGGCGGCGGCGCCTCGATCATGGGGACGCTGTCCGGCGGCGGCAAGCAGGTCGTCTCGATCGGCAGCGGCTGCCTGCTCGGGGCGAACGCCGGCATCGGCATCTCCCTCGGCGACGGCTGCGTCGTCGAGGCCGGCTGCTACGTGACGGCGGGGTCGCGGGTGACGCTGCCCGACGGGTCGGTCGTCAAGGCGCTGGAGCTCTCCGGCCGCGACGGCCTGCTGTTCCGCCGCAACAGCGTGAGCGGCGCGCTGGAGGTGCTCCCCCGCACCGGCAGCTGGGGCGAGCTCAACGCCGCCCTCCACGCCAACTGAAGCCCCGCTTTCGGTGCGGAAAGCGGAACCGCTTTCCGCACCGAAAGCAGTGGCCCTAGGCTCGCCGCCACTCGTGGACGGAGGGCACCCATGGCCGGGACGCAGCACAAGATCCTGCTGGACGAGTCGCAGCTGCCGACGCAGTGGTACAACGTCGTCCCCGACCTGCCGAGCCCGCCACCGCCACCGCTGCACCCCGGCACGCTGCAGCCGGTCGGACCGGACGACCTGGCGCCGCTGTTCCCCATGGAACTCATCGCCCAGGAGGTCACCGGCGACCGCTACGTCGACATCCCCGGTGAGGTGCTCGACGTCTACAAGTTGTGGCGGCCCTCGCCGCTGTACCGGGCGCACCGGCTGGAGAAGGCGCTCGGCACCCCGGCGCGGATCTACTACAAGTACGAGGGCGTCTCGCCGGCCGGCTCGCACAAGCCGAACACCGCGGTGCCGCAGGCGTACTACAACGCGCAGGCCGGGGTCCGGAAGCTGACGACGGAGACCGGTGCCGGCCAGTGGGGGACCGCGCTGGCGTTCGCCACCTCGCTGTTCGGGCTCGAGTGCGAGGTGTGGATGGTCGGCGCCTCCTACGACCAGAAGCCCTACCGGCGGATCATGATGCAGACCTACGGCGCGCAGGTGCACCGCTCGCCGTCGGACCTCACCGAGGCCGGCAAGGCGATCCGCGCCGGCGACCCCGAGCACCCCGGGTCGCTGGGCATCGCGATCAGCGAGGCGGTGGAGGTCGCCGCGCAGGACCCGTCGATCCGCTACGCCCTGGGCAGCGTGCTCAACCACGTGCTGCTGCACCAGACGGTGATCGGCGAGGAGGCGCTGCTGCAGCTGGCCGCGGTCGACGAGCGGCCCGACGTCATCGTGGGCTGCACCGGCGGCGGCTCGAACTTCGGCGGCCTGGCCTTCCCGTTCCTGCGCGAGAAGATGGCCGGCCGGATGTCGCCGACGATCCGCGCGGTCGAGCCGGCGTCCTGCCCGTCGCTGACCCGCGGCACCTATGCCTACGACTTCGGCGACGCCAGCGGCATGACGCCGCTGATGAAGATGCACACCCTCGGCCACCGGTTCGTCCCCGACCCGATCCACGCCGGCGGGCTGCGCTACCACGGCATGTCGCCGCTGCTGTCGCACATCTACGAGCTCGGGCT
The DNA here is from genome assembly GCF_054050275.1 of Geodermatophilus sp. SYSU D00691. Classification (NCBI taxonomy): domain Bacteria; kingdom Bacillati; phylum Actinomycetota; class Actinomycetes; order Geodermatophilales; family Geodermatophilaceae; genus Geodermatophilus; species Geodermatophilus sp. SYSU D00691. The sequence continues at coordinate 80,001 of NZ_JBJGYZ010000027.1, read as the reverse complement.
GATCGAGGCCCTCGCCCTGCCGCAGACGGAGTGCTTCGCGGCGGCGCTGCAGTTCGCGCGGACCGAGGGGATCGTGCCCGCCCCCGAGCCGACGCACGCGCTGGCGGCCTGCATCCGCGAGGCGCTGGCCTGCAAGGAGTCGGGCGAGGAGAAGGTCATCCTCACCGCGCTGTGCGGGCACGGCCACTTCGACCTGGCCGCCTACGACGCCTACCTGTCGGGGCGGATGGTCGACGAGGACGTCCCCGACGAGCGCTTCGCCGGCCCCCTCAGCGAGCTCCCGAACGTCCCGGTCTGAAGAGCCTGACGTTGCTTCATCGCGATCAAGCACGGGTGCTTGATCGCGATGAAGCACTCAGGTGAGGTGGGCGGGCTGCTGGGCGGGGACGTCGAGGTGCTCGAGCAGCGCGACGACGAACTCCTGCGGGCGCTCGACGTGCGGCGAGTGGCCGACGTCGGGGAGCACGACCTCGCGGTAGGCGCCGCCGGTGGCCGCGTACCGGTCGAGCACCGCGCGGGTCTGGGTGACCATCGGCTGGGGCGGGAACTCCTCGGCACCCGGCCACCCGGGGACGGCGCCGAGCGAGCCCAGGAAGGCCAGGTCGAAGGCGGAGGTGTCCGACACGATCTGGTCGGCGTCGCCGCGGATCCACAGCACCGGCGGCTTGCGCTCCAGGTCGACGATGCCGGAGAGGTCGCAGACCGTCGGGGCCATCGTGTTGAGCACGCCCCGCTCCCCCGGCGCCGCGCCCGGCCACGTCCCGGTCGCGACGGCGTCGCCCGGGTAGTGGTCGACGCCGGTGCGCGTGCTGTTCATCGAGGCGACGAACACGTCCTCGAGCCGGGGGTCCAGCGGCAGCGAGCCCGGCGCGACGTAGAAGGCGCGCAGGATCGACCGCGGGCTGGTGGGGCTGTCGGCGGTGGTGTCGCCCGCCGCGATGGCCGCGACGAAGTCGGGGTTGGCCGCGCCGGCACCGGAGCCGCAGCCGTCCTCGTGCACACGCCAGCCCTCGGCGCCCGCCGTCCCCCCGAAGCCGTAGGGCGAGACCGGGGCGACCAGCGCCACCGAGGCGACCCGCTCGGGGTGGTCGAGCAGGTACTGGAGGACGACGCCGGCGCCCATGCTCCAGCCGACGAGGTGCACGCGGTCCAGGCCGAGGGTGTCGGCCAGGGCGGCGACGTCGTCGGCCCAGTCGCGCAGCCCGCGGCGGGCGTCGATCGGCAGCGGGTCGGTGTCGCCGTAGCCGCGCAGGTCGACCGCCAGCGCCCGCACCCGGCCGGTCTCGGCCAGGGCGAGCAGCGGCTGCTGCCAGAACAGCGACGAGCTGACGTTGCCGTGGACGAGCAGCACCGCCTCCCCCGGGCCCGCGATCTCGGTGCCCTCGGCGGCCAGTACCTGCTGGGTCAGCCGGGGGGTCTCGACCCGGGTCGCGGTGATGCCGGGCAGCAGGTGGTCGCTCATGCGGGCTCCTCGTCGGTGGACGGCGGCCCACCGTAACGACCGCCGGCGCCGGGCGACAGGTGTCCGGCGCGACCTCCGCGGTGCCCGGGACTGACAGCTTCCGCACCTACAGTCGACGGTGATGAGCCCCGCACGCACGGTGACCCGCCGCAGCTCGGCCGGCCCCCGCAAGAGGACGGCGGCGCGGCCGGGGGTCCGCCGCCGTCCGGTGCGCCGGGCGGCGAAGGGCCGCGGCAAGGGCTTCTCGCTCCGCAGGCTGGAGCCCGCCCAGTGGTGGCCGCCGCTGCTCATCGCGCTGGTCGTGCTCCTGGGGTTCGCCTGGGACGCCGACGGGCAGGACGTGCCCGTGGCCACCGCCCAGTGCACCCTGCCCGCCACCGGCATCACGCTGACCGCCGAGCAGATCGCCAACGCGCGCACCATCGCCCAGGTCGGCTGGGAGCGCGGCCTGCCCGAGCGGGCCGTCGTCATCGCGCTGGCCACCGCCATGCAGGAGTCGCGGCTGCGCAACCTCGACTACGGCGACCGCGACTCCCTGGGCCTGTTCCAGCAGCGGCCGTCGATGGGCTGGGGCACACCGGAGCAGGTGCAGGACCCGGTCTACGCGGCCGGGAAGTTCTACGACGGCCTCGTCCAGGTCCCCGACTGGCAGTCACTGAGGGTCACGGACGCCGCGCAGCGTGTGCAGCGCTCTGGATTTCCGGAAGCCTACGAGCAGCACAGCCCGCTGGCGGTCGAGCTGACCAGCGCTCTGGCGGCCGACCAGCCGCTGTGCACCGAGGGCTGACTCAGAGCAATACGGCGGCGACGGCCAGGCTCTCCTCCTCGACGCCGAGGCCGTCGTGCGCCGACCAGAGCGCCGACGTCACCGCGTAGACCGCCGTCCAGGCCCGGGCGCGGTCGGCGTCGACGCCCATCGCGGGGCAGACGAGCTCCAGCCGCCGGTCCAGCAGCGCCGCCAGCCGGGCGGGCTCGCGCGGCAGCGTGCCCAGCGGGTTGAGCATCGCGACGGCGACGTCCAGCGCCGGCTCGGCCCACACCCCGCGCGGGTCGATCGCCACCGCGCCGTCGCGGCCGCGCAGCACGTTGCCGTGGTGCAGGTCGCCGTGGCAGAGCACCGACGGGCCGGCGGTGGCCAGCAGCTGCTCGCGCAGGCGGGCCGCCGCCGCGGTGAGCCCGGCCGGCAGCAGCGGGTGCCCGGCGGCGAGGTCGGCCAGCTCGGCGGGCCCGACCGCGGCGGCCGGCCGCACCCCGACCGCCGCGTGCAGGGCGCGCGCCACCGCCCCGAGCAGCGGGAACGCCTCGTCGTCCGGCGCGCCGTCGAGGTCCGAGCCCGGCCGCACCCGCTCGAGCAGCAGCGCGACGGCGTCCGGCGAGTCGAGGTCGGCCGCCAGCAGGCGCACCGCCCCCGACCCGCTCCAGGCGCGCAGGATGCCCGCCTCCCGCTCGACGTCGCGGTCGGCGTTGCGGATCCCGACCTTGAGCACGACCTCCTCGGTCCCGCACCGGCCGGGGGCGACCCAGTGGTAGTCGGCGGGGAAGGGGGCGTCGAGGGCGAGCCCCCACGCGCGGGCCCGCTCGTGCACCAGCGCCGGCAGGCGGTCGCACCACTCCGCGCCGCGCGCGCCGTGCAGCGCGGTCATCGCCGCCCGCAGCCGGGGCGGGACGACGACCTTCACGCGGTGAGGCGCTCCACGGCCGCGTCGATCCGCTCGTCGGTCGCGGTCAGCGCCAGGCGGACGTGGCGGGCGCCGGCCGGGCCGTAGAACGTCCCGGGCGCGGCCACGATCCCGCGGTCGGCCAGCCAGCCGATCGTCGTCCAGCAGTCCTCGTCGCGGGTGACCCAGAGGTACAGCCCGGCCTCAGAGTGGTCGACCCGCGCGCCCGCCGCCCGCACCGCGGCCAGCAGCTTCGACCGGCGCGCCCGGTAGCGCTCCTTTTGGTCGGCCACGTGCGCGTCGTCGGCCAGCGCCGCGGTCATCGCCGTCTGCACGGGACCGGGCACGAGCAGCCCCAGGTGGCGGCGCACCTCCCACGCCCGCCGCACCAGGGCGGGGTCGCCGGAGAGCAGGCCGGCGCGGTACCCGGCGGCGGTCGACTGCTTCGACAGCGAGTGGACCGCCAGCAGGCCGGTGTGGTCCTCGCCCGCGATGGACGGGTGCAGCAGCGAGCGCGGCTCGACGTCCCAGCCGAGCGTCACGTAGCACTCGTCGGCGACGACGGGCACCCCGTGCGCCCGGCCCCAGGCCGCCCAGGCCCGCAGCTCGTCGTCCCCCAGCACCCGTCCGTGCGGGTTGCCCGGCGAGTTCAGCCAGACGAGCACCACGCCCGTCGCGTCGTCCGGCGGGACGTCCGAGCGGCGCACCGCCAGTCCGGCCAGCACAGCGCCGACCTCGTACGTCGGGTAGGCGACCTCGGGGACGACGACCGTGCCGCTGCCCTGCAGCCCGAGCAGCGTGGGCAGCAGCGCGACCAGCTCCTTGGAGCCGACGGTGGGGATGACCGACGGGTCGGGGCCCTGCGGGTCGGCGACGACGACCCCGAGCCGCCGGCGCAGCCAGTCGGCGGCCGCCGTGCGCAGCGCCGCGGTCCCGAGCGCCGTCGGGTAGCCGGGCGCGTTGGCGCCCGCCCCGAGGGCGTGCTCGAGGACCGCGGGGGTGTCGTCGACCGGCGTCCCGATGGACAGGTCGACCACCCCGCCGGGGTGCCGGGCCGCGCGGGCCCGCGCCTCGGTGAGCGCGTCCCACGGGAAGTCGGGCAGCCGGCGGGCGGCCGCTCCGGCGTCAGCCCTGGTCAGTGGCCCTCGCCCTGCGGCGGCAGCGCGGCCACCAGCGGGTGGTCCTTCGCGATCTTGCCGGTCTTGGCGGCGCCGCCGGGGCTGCCCAGGTCGGAGAAGAACTCCACGTTGGCGTTGTAGAAGTCCTTCCACTTGTCCGGGACGTCGTCCTCGTAGTAGATGGCCTCCACCGGGCAGACCGGCTCGCAGGCGCCGCAGTCCACGCACTCGTCGGGGTGGATGTAGAGCATCCGGTCGCCCTCGTAGATGCAGTCCACCGGGCACTCGTCGATGCACGCCTTGTCGAGCACGTCGACGCAGGGCTGGGTGATGACGTAGGTCACGGTGGGTCCTCCCGGGGCGCGTTGTTGCCGCCATAAGTATCACCTGCGCGTACCGCCCCGGCGCGACCGGTCCGCCTCTCCCCCGGAGGGGTGGCCTGCGCCGCACCGGCTTCATGTGGCGCGCGCCACTGCCGAAACGGTCCCCGTGATCAGTGCCCGGCACGACGGCGCACCGGGGGCGTTCCTCCGCCCGCCGGTGCCGCGTGCCGCCCTGCCCGGCCGCCGGGCCGTCCTGCCCGGTTCGCCGTACGACGCGCAGGCCGCGCTGGACTCCCTGCTGCACCGGTTGCGGGTCGGGCTGGGCGCCACCCGCCTCTCGGTGTGGGTGCACGAGCAGACCACCGGCACCGCGGTCCCGTTCCGGCGCTCCCTCGCTCCCGGGGCGGAGGTGCCCGACCACGCGGGTCTCACCAGCCCGGTCACCATCGCCCGCTCCGCGCTGCTGTCCGCCGCCGTCGGCCGGTGCGAGCCGGTCGTCGTCCGCGAGGGCGGGCGCCGGGCGGCCGACCGGGAGGCGGCCGGCTACGGCATCCGGTCCGCGCACGTCGAACCGCTGGTCCGCGACGGCGCGGTGGTCGGCATCCTCACCGTCGAGCCGGCCGCGGCCGTCGCGCCGGTCCCGCTGCGCACCGCGCTGCCCGCGCTCGGCCAGGCCCTCGTCGAGGCCTGGGGACGCCGCAGCGAGCGGCGCCGCCTGCACACCGCCGAGGTGCTGCTCGCCCTGGTCGAGCAGGCCACCTCCGCACCGACCGTGGACGCGCTGCTCGCCACCGCGTGCCGCCAGCTCGCCGAGCTCGGCGAGGTCGAGCGCGCCTGCGTCTTCCTGGTGGAGGACGGCCGGCTGGTGCCGAGCATGGCCGGGTTCGCCGACGGCCGCCGCGACCGCGCGAGCTTCGAGCGGTTCCGGACGGCGCCCGAGCCGCTGCCGCTGGTCGAGACCGTGCTGCGCACCGGCGAGCCGCGGGCCGCCGACCGCGACTCCGACCAGCTCCCCGGCTGGTGGGCGGAGACCTTCCACATCGCCTCGGCGCTGGCCGTGCCCCTCGGCCGCGGGCCGGAGCCGGTGGGCGTCCTCACCCTCGACAGCCCGCGGCTGCGCCCGTTCTCCGAGGAGGTCCGGCGCATGGCCGCCGCGGCCGGCGCCTACCTCGGCGGCGCCCTCGAGCAGGCCCGCGCCGCGCAGGCGCGCGACGCGTCGCTGCGCACGGCCCGGGTGGTGCGCCGGCTGCTGGTGGAGGGCGCCTCCGCGACCAGCGTCCCGGACGCCGCCGAGGTGCTCGCCCGCGCCGTGCAGCACCTGGTCGGCACCGAGCGCAGCGCCGCCTACAAGGTGGACGCGGCGGGCCTGATCGAGGACGTCCGGCACGTCGGCTGGGCCGACGAGCACAAGCTCGTCGTGCGGGAGCGGCTGCTCGGCCGCCCGGCGGCCGACGTCCCGCTGTGGCGGCACACCGTGGAGCACCGGGCACCGGTGTTCGTCGAGGACGTCGCCAGCTGCGACCTCATCCCCGCGCCCCTCGCGCGGGCGCTGGACCTGCGCTCCTACGTCTCCATCCCGCTGCTCGCCGGCGACCGGCTGCTCGGGCTGGTCATCACCGGGTCGACCAGCGCGACCGGTGACTGGTCGCCGGAGGTCCGCGAGGCCGTGCGCCAGGTGACCCTCGAGGGCTCGCTGGTGATCGAGAACGCGGTGCTGCGCGCGGTCGAGCAGCAGCGGCTGCAGCAGCTCGCCGAGGAGGCGCACCAGGACGCGCTCACCGGGCTGGCCAACCGCCGCCGGTTCGTCGAGGAGCTGGAGCGCAGCGTCTACGGCGCCGCCGGCCGGCGCAGCGCCGTCCTGATGATCGACCTCGACCGGTTCAAGGAGATCAACGACAGCTTCGGGCACAGCGTCGGCGACGACCTGCTCTGCCTGGTCGGCCCGCGCCTGGAGCAGGCGCTGGGCCCGCGCGACCTGCTGGCCCGGATGGGCGGCGACGAGTTCGCCGTCCTGCTGCCCGACGCCGACCGCTGCCGCGCCGTCGAGGTCGCCCACGGCATCGCCACCGCGCTGCGCGAGGCGTTCGTGCTCGACGGCATGCCGCTGCACGTCGACGCCAGCATCGGCATCGCGCTGTGCCCGGACCACGGCCGCGACCGCTCGCTGCTGCTGGCCCGCGCCGACACCGCCATGTACGCCGCCAAGCGCGACCGCCGCGGCTTCGAGGTGTGGGCGCCCGACGGCACGCCCGACTCCCGCGACCGGCTGGAGACCCTCGAGCAGCTGCGCGCCGCTCTCGACACCGAGGAGCTGGTCCCCCACTACCAGCCGCAGCTCGACCTGCGCACCGGCGCCGTCGTCGGGGTGGAGGCGCTGGTGCGCTGGCAGCACCCGACCCGCGGGCTGCTCACCCCCGACGTGTTCCTGCCGCTGGCCGAGCAGGCCGGGCTGATGCGACGGCTGGCGATGCGCGTCCTCGAGCGGTCGCTCACGGACCTGCGCGCGTGGCGGGCGGCCGGGCACGACCTGTCGCTGGCGGTCAACCTCTCGGTCTCCAACCTGCAGGACGTCGCCCTGCCGGAGCAGGTGGCGCTGCTGCTCGACACGCTCGGCGTCCCCGCCGCGGCGCTGACGCTGGAGATCACCGAGGACGTGCTGATGTCCGACGCCGCCCGCACGCAGCAGGTGCTCACCGGGCTGCGCGCGCTGGGCGTGCGGCTGTCGATCGACGACTACGGCACCGGCTACAGCTCGCTGGCCTACCTGCGCGCGCTGCCGGTGCACGAGCTCAAGCTCGACCGCAGCTTCGTGCGGAACCTGACCTCCGACCCGCGGGCCGCGGCGATCGTGCGCAGCACCCTGCAGCTGTCCCGCGACCTCGGGATGACCATGGTCGTGGAGGGCGTCGAGGACGCCGACGCGCTCGCCGCGCTGGCCGCGTGGGACTGCGACGTCGCGCAGGGCTTCCACGTCGCCCGGCCGATGCCGGCCGAGCAGTTCCTCGCCTGGCTGGTCGCCGGGACCGTCCCCGCCGCCGCGCCGCGCTGAGCGGCGGCGCGTTCAGCGCTCGGCGGCGTCCGGGACCGCCGGTCGCGGCGGGGGCATGGTCAGCACCCGGCCGACGGCGAACGCCGCGGCGACGACGCCGGCCAGCAGGAACAGGAGGTTCAGCACGCCGAGCGCCCCGCCGCCGGTCAGGACGAGGTCGCCCTCGGGTCGCCGCTGGGCGGCGGCCAGCGCGACCGTCCCCCACACCAGGGCGGGCAGGACGGCGACGACGCGGGAGCCGGACAGCCGGTGCGCGGCGGCGACCAGGAGCAGGTTGCCGACGACGGCGGCGAGCAGCGACACCGGCACGAGCACGCCGCCGACGCGCAGCGGCAGCCAGAAGACCTCCACCAGCGCCAGCCAGCCGGCGACCGCGACCGCGAGCAGCCCCCAGCCGAGCAGCGCGAGCGCCCTCACGGGGTGAGACCGGCGAAGAGGTCGTCCTCCCAGCCCTGAGGGGTGTCCCCGGCGGGCCCGCGCTCACCGCGGACCAGCCGGTAGTACTCGGTGCCCAGCACCTCGAGGCCGAGGTTGTTCGACAGCGCGAAGAACGGCCCGTCGACCGTGATCTGGGTGGGGTGGGCGCGCAGGGCGGCGTCCTTCTGCCCGGCGTACTGCCGGGCGTCGACGGCGGCGGTGACCACCTCGTCGGCGACGACGAAGTCGACCTCCTCGATGTCGCCCAGCCCCTCGAACGGCGAGTCCTGCCCGAGGGCGGCCATCGCCTCGATGCCGTGCTGGATCACCGAGCGCGGCATGGCGCACCAGTAGACCTTCACCACGTCCCACGGCTCGCCGAGGTCGGGGCGGAAGCCGGGGGCGCCGGCCAGCTCGACCGCGCGCATGGCCACGCGGTGGGCCTGGATGTGATCGGGGTGGCCGTAGCCGCCGTTCTCGTCGTAGGTGACCACGACCTGCGGCCGCACCTCGCGGACGACGGCGACCGCGTGCGCGGCCGCCTCGTCGAGGTCGGCGTTCCAGAAGGCGCGCGGGTTCTCGTTGGCCGGCGTCCCCATCATCCCGGAGTCGCGGTAGCGACCGGCCCCGCCGAGGAACCGCACGTCGGTCACGCCGAGCGCGTCCATCGCCGCCCGCAGCTCCCAGATCCGGTAGCCGCCGAGCTGGTCGGCCTGGTCGGCGGCCAGCTGCGCGAGCTCCGGGACGAGCACCTCGCCCTCCTCGCCCAGCGTGCAGGTGAGCAGGGTGACGCGGGTGCCCTCGGCGACGTAGCGGGCCATCGTGGCCCCGTTGTTGATCGACTCGTCGTCGGGGTGGGCGTGCACGAGGAGGATGCTCTTCACAGCGCGATCCTGCCGGATCGCACCGCGCTGCCGGGCGCGGTCCCCTGCTACAGGACCTTGAGCGTCTCCGCGTAGTGGCAGCGGTTGTCGTGGCCGACGCCGCGGTCCTCGAGGACCGGCTCCTGGTCGATGCACAGCTGCCGCTCGGCGTCGCTGAGCACGTTGGCGAACTTCTGGCAGCGGGTGCGGAACTTGCAGCCCGACGGCGGGTTGGCCGGGCTGGGGACGTCGCCGCCGATGATGATCCGCTGCCGCTGGCGCTCGCGGCGCGGGTCGGGCAGCGGGATCGCCGAGAGCAGCGCCTGGGTGTAGGGGTGCGCCGGCCGCTCGAACAGCTCGTCGCGGTCGGCCACCTCGATGATCCGGCCGAGGTACATCACCGCGACCCGGTCGGAGATGTGCCGGACCACCGACAGGTCGTGCGCGATGAACAGGTAGGACAGCCCGAGGCGGTTCTTGAGGTCCTCGAGCAGGTTGATGACGCCGGCCTGGATGGACACGTCCAGTGCCGACACCGGCTCGTCGAGCACGAGCAGCTTGGGCTCCAGGGCCAGCGCGCGGGCGATGCCGATCCGCTGCCGCTGCCCGCCGGAGAACTCGGCCGGGTAGCGGTTGGTGTGCTCGGGGTTGAGCCCGACCTGCTCGACCAGCTCGCGGACGCGGGCCCGCAGCTCCTGGTTGCCACTCGTCAGCCCGTGGATGATCAGCGGCTCGGCGACGATGTCGAACACCGGCAGCCGCGGGTTGAGCGAGGCGTAGGGGTCCTGGAAGACGATCTGGATGTCGCGCCGCAGCGGCCGCATCGCCTTGCGGTCCAGGCCGACGAACTCCCGGCCCTGGAACTTCACCGAGCCGCCGGTGGCCGGCTGCAGGTTGAGGATCGCCCGCCCGGTCGTGGACTTGCCGCACCCCGACTCGCCCACCAGCCCGAGGACCTCGCCGGGGTAGATGTCGAGGTCCACGCCGTCGACCGCGCGGACCGCGCCGACCGTGCGCTTGATCAGCCCGCCGCCCTTGATCGGGAAGTGCTTCTCCAGGCCGCGCACCGAGAGGATCGGCTCGCCGTCGCGGAGCGGGGCGGCGGCGCGGTCGGTGGTGGGGGCGGTCACTGCTGGGTTCCTCTCGGGCTGGTCACCGTGCCGGTCTCGCCGCCGGCGTGCGCCGCGGGCTCGGTCTGGTCGTGCGGCGGGGTGCCGCGGACGTCGCCGTCGCGGCCCGCCTCGGGCGAGGTCGCGGCGTCCACCGGGTAGGCGCCGTCGCCGAGCAGCGTGTCGGCGCTGGTCTCCTCGAACACCTCGGCGGCGTGGCCGTGCGCCTGCTCCACGATCTCGGTGCGGATGCAGGCGGCGGTGTGGTCGCGGCCGACGTCGTAGAGCGGCGGCTCGGCGGCGTCGCACTCGGGGATGTGCAGCGGGCAGCGCGGGGCGAACGGGCACCCCGGCGGCATGTTCACCAGGGACGGCGGGGAGCCGACGATCGGCGTCAGCCGCTCGCGGGTGGAGCTGTCCAGCCGCGGCAGCGAGCCGAGCAGGCCAAGGGTGTAGGGCATCCGCGGCTCGTAGTAGATGTCCTCGACGCTGCCGACCTCCACCGGCCGGCCGGCGTACATGACCAGCACGCGGTCGGCGACGCCGGCGACGACGCCTAGGTCGTGGGTGATGAGCACCATCGCGGCGCCGGTCTCCTCCAGCGCCGTGTCGAGCACCTCGAGGATCTGCGCCTGGACGGTCACGTCGAGCGCCGTCGTCGGCTCGTCGGCGATGATCACGTCCGGCTGGTTGGCCATGGCGATCGCGATGACGACGCGCTGGCGCATGCCGCCGGAGAACTCGTGCGGGTAGGAGCGGGTGCGCGCGGCGGCGTTCGGGATGCCGACCAGCTCGAGCAGCTCGGTGGCCCGGGCACCGGCGGCCTGCCTGGACAACCGCTTGTCGTGGACCCGCAGGGTCTCCTCGATCTGGTAGCCCACGCGGTAGACGGGGTCCAGGGAGGTCATCGGGTCCTGGAAGATCATCGAGATGCCCTTGCCGCGGACCCGGGACATCGCCGGGTCCTTCTGGCCGAGCAGTTCCTGACCGCGGTAGCGCACCGACCCGGTGATCCGGGCATTGCTCGGCAGCAGACCCATGACCGCGAGCGACGTCACCGACTTGCCGGAGCCGGACTCGCCGACGATCCCGAGCACCTCACCGGAGCGCAGCGTGTAGTCGACGCCCCGGACGGCGTTGACCAGGCCGTCCTGAGTCGGGAACGACACCCGCAGGTCGCTGACCTCGAGCAGGGGTGCGCCCGGGTCGAAGCCGGGCAGGGTGTGCGCCCGCTCCGGCTGCAGGGTGCCGACGGAGGTCGCGCCGGTCGACGCGCCGTCCTGGGTAACCATGGAGCTCCTTCTCAGGCCCGCACGCGGCGGTTGCTCGGGTCGAAGGCGTCACGGATGCCGTCGCCGATCAGGTTGATCGACAGCACGATGACCAGCAGCGTGATGCCTGGGAAGTAGAAGAGCCACGGCCGGGTGCTGGCGGCCTGGACGCCGTCGGACACCAGCCGGCCGAGCGAGGTCTGGTTGGCCCCGTTGACGCCGAACCCGAGGTAGGTCAGCGACGCCTCGAGGATGATCGCCGTCGCCGCGGCCAGCGTCGTCCAGACGATGAGCGCGCCCAGCGAATTCGGGATCAGGTGCTTGAAGATGATCCGCTTGTTCGAGGCGCCGAGGGCGTGCGCGGCCTCCACGTACTCCTTCTCGCGCAGCGAGAGGAACTGGCTGCGCACGATCCGGGCGAGGTCCAGCCAGCCGAACAGGCCGAGGATGATGCCGACGCCCAGCGGCGTGCGGGCACCGGGGAAGTTGCTCGCGACGACCAGCAGCACGACCAGCAGCGGGACGGTCAGGATCAGATCGACGATCCGCATGAGCACGTTGTCGATCCACTTGCCGAAGTAGCCCGACAACGAGCCGATCAGGACGCCGAGCGGCAGGGCGATCGCCACGAACAGCAGCACGATGAACAGCGACCGCTGCACGCCCTGCATGAGCCCGGCCAGGACGTCGCGGCCGATCTCGTCGCTGCCGAGCGGATAGCCCGCCGTCCCGGGGGGGACGGACTGCGCGTCGCGGTTCTGCGTGCCGTAGTCGACGCCGGTGATGAGCGGCCCGACGAAGCCGAAGAGGAGCATCAGCACGAAGATGACCAGGCCGGCCATGCCGACCTTGTTGTGCAGGAAGTGCCGGACGATCTGCTGCCGCTGGCTGCGCGCCTTGACCGTGAACTCCCGGTCGACGCCGCGGTCCGGCGGCAGGCCGGGCTCGGCCGGGAGGGCGGAGCCGGCCGAGTCGGTGGCGGCCTGGGTGGTGGCCATGTCTGTCTCTCTCTCTGGTCCGCGGCGCGTCAGGCGAGACGGATGCGCGGGTCGAGGACCGCGTAGAGGATGTCGGCGATCAGGTTGAAGAGGACGACGAACACGGCGCTGACCAGCAGCCAGCCCAGCACCACGTTGATGTCGTTGTTCCCGATGCCGTTCTTCAGCAGGTATTCGCCCATGCCGTGCCAGACGAACACCTGCTCGGTGATGACGGCGCCGCCGAAGAGCGTGCCGATGCCCAGGGCGACGACGGTCGTGAGCGGGATGAGGGCGTTGCGCAGGCCGTGCCGGAACACGGTGCGGCGGAAGGTCAGGCCCTTGGCGCGGGCGAGCCGCATGTAGTCCGAGCCCAGCACGTCGAGCATGGCCGCGCGCTGGAACCGGCTCCACGCCGCGAAGGTGAGCAGCGCCAGGCTGAGCGTGGGCAGCACGAGGTGCCCCAGCCGGTCCATCCAGATCTCGCTGCCGGTGGCGTAGAGCTCGATGCCCGGTGTCTGCTCGCCGATGGTGAACAGCACCTGTTTGCCGAACAGGTCGTTGATCCCGCCGGCGACGAACTCCTTGAGCAGCGCCGCGAACCAGAACGTGGGCAGCGCGATGAGGAGGTAGGCCAGGAAGGTGAAGGCGTAGTCCGAGGGCCGGTACTGGCGGACGGCGCCGATGACGCCGACGATGATCGCCAGGACGATCGCGATGACGATCGCCAGCAGGATCATCCGGCCGGTGACCAGCAGCCGGCCCGGCAGCTCGTTCGCCACCGGGGTGCCGTTCACCGTCTGGCCGAAGTCACCCGTGACGACACCGGTCAGCCAGTTCCAGTAGCGGACGAAGAAGTTGTCGTTGAGCCCGAGCTCCTCGCGGAGGTTGGCGAAGAACGACTCCGGGGGGCGGGGCTGGAGCGTGTAGTACCTGGCCAGCGGGTCGAAGCTGGCCGCGCAGAGCGCGAAGACGAGGAACGAGCTGGCCAGCAACACGAAAACGGATCCGAGGATCCGTCTGATCGTGAAGAAGAGCACCGGGGCACCTTACGTCGGGAGCGGACACCCTCCTGTGGGAGAGCGGACCGCTCGGACGAGCCACGCAGCTACCGGAGCGGGTCGGCGATCCGTCGCTGCGATCGCGATCGTGATGGATCGAGGGTCGTACGCCGCGGCCCCCGGGGCAACTGCGCCGGGGGCCGCGGTCGTACCCGCCCGTGCGGGCGGTCGTGCAGTCAGGAACCGGTCCTGGCCGGTGCCCCGTCGCCGGGGCACCGACCGGGGATCACTGGACGGACCAGGTCTCCGAGTTCCAGAGCGGACCCGCCTGCGTCGAGTTGTCCTCCACGTTCTGGATGGAGCTCTGCCAGGCGATGAAGGTCGGCTTCTGGTACAGCGGGATGGTCGCGACCTGCTCCCACAGCGCCGCGTCGATCTGGTTGCCCAGCTCGGCCTGCGCGTCGGGGTCCGGCTCGGCGACGAACTGCTCGAACAGCGCGTCGATCTCCGGGGTGCCCTGGCGGGAGTAGTTCTGGCCGAGGCCGTTGGCCGGCGACCAGTAGATCGACTGGGTGGCCGACCGGAACGGCGACCCGACCCAGGCGAACAGCGCGGCCTGGAAGCCACCGGCCTCGAGGGAGGTCGGCTGCTCGGCACCGGCGAAGATGTCCGGGTTGGCGTTGAACGTGGCCTCGATGCCCGCCTCGGCCAGCTGCGGGATCATGACCTCGATCGTCGTCTGACGGAGCGGGTTGTTCGCCGTCGTGTCGATCTGGATCGCCAGCCGCCCGCGCTCCGGGTGCGTGTACACGCCGTCCGGACCGAGGGTGTACCCGGACTGCTCGAGCAGGGCCTTGGCCTCGTCGATGTTCTGCTCCTTGTACTCCTCAGGAGCGGTGTCCTCGTACTGCGGCTGGTTGTTGAAGTAGATCCGGTTCTGCAGGACCTCGGCGTCCGAGGAGAACTGGCCCACCGTCTGGTCGACGATCTCCTGGCGGTCGAGCGCCATGGCGAACGCCTTGCGGACGTTGATGTCGGCCAGGTGCGGGTCCTGGGCGTTGAGGTCGAGGTGCTCGAACGACAGACCGAAGGTGATGTCGCTGCCGACGTTCGGCTCGAGGCCCTCGATCTGGTCGACCAGGTCCAGCTGCGGCTGCGGGTAGATCACGCCGAGCTCGCCGCTCTGCATGCCCTGGACCGCGGTGGTCGGGTCGTTGCCGATGTTCTGGATGATCAGCTGGTCCAGGTTCGGGCCCTCGCCCCACCACTCCGGGTTCGGCGTCAGGACGACGATCTGGCCGCCGACGTCGATGTTCTCGGCCTTGAGCTGCCACGGGCCGCCGGAGATGTCCTCGGGCAGACCCTCGGCGATCGGCCAGCCGGTGGTGATGGTCTCGCAGAGCGCGACCGGGTCCTCGTTGTCCATGAGGTGCGCCGGCAGGATGCCGCCACCGAAGTCACCGCTGAACAGCGACTGCCAGTCGGCGAAGGGCGTCTCGTAGGTGACCGTGACGGTCTTGCCCTCGTCCGAGCCCTCGACCGAGGAGATGTTCTCGTAGCCGGTCGTCGACAGCAGCGAGGCGCAGCCGCCCTGGGCCGGGTCGGTGCTGCGGCTCGAGCGCCAGGTGAACTCGAAGTCGTCGGCCGTGATCGGGGTGCCGTCGCTCCACACCGCGTCCGGGTTGATCGAGTAGGTGATCACCTGGGTGCCGCCCTCCTCGGAGAGCGTCGGCTCCTCGGTGAGCAGGTCGGGGTTGTGCACGACGGTGAAGTCGGGCTCGACGATGAAGGCGCCCGGGAGGATGCCGGACAGGATGTTCGCCGTCGAGGTCGCGTTGCCGGAGGCGATGTTCGGGAAGAGGTTCTCGGGGAAGTCCGTGGACTCACCGAAGACGACGCGACCGCCCTGCGCCGCCTCGCCGCCCTCGTCACCCCCGCCACCGTCGCTTCCGCCACATGCGGTCAGCGCCATCGCGCCGGCGATGCCGGTCGCGATCAGCGCAGAGGAGCGCTTGCTCAACTTCACGTGCGATGCCTCCCTCGTCCCGCGGTCGCGGGGGGAACGGACTGGTCGGCCAGAGCCGGGCCTGTCTGACCCGTCGCTGGCTGTGATCGGAAAGGCGCGCAGAGCGGACTGACGCCTGCTCCGCGCGTCGGGGCGACCCTAGGCACGGCCTCGAAGAGGCGTCCACGACCGACACCGATTTGTGACCTGGGCTCACGATCGTCCCGCGAGCGCACAACATACCCAGCGGTAACACGCGCCTGGCGAGACCCCTTGCGGCCTCGGACCCGCCTGCCCGCAGACCTTTCGGTTCCGGTTGGGTGTCACAGCGCCCACCTGCGGGTACGTCCTCCTGGCACGGGGCGGACCAGAGGAGGTCTTCGGGATGAGCGACATGGACAAGCTGAAGAACAAGGCGCAGGAGCTCTCCGGCGAGGGCAAGGAGCGGGTCGGCGAGGCCACGGACAACCGCGACCTGCAGGCCGAGGGCACCAAGGACAAGGCGGCCGGCAGCCTCAAGCAGGCCGGCGAGAAGGTCAAGGACGCCTTCAAGTAGGCCCGACCTACCGTGCTTCGTCGCGATCAAGCGCAGGTGCTTGATCGCGATGAAGCACGTCCGCTCACCGGCGGGCCCCCTCCCCGAGGGCGGCGCGGATCCGCTCCACGACGCCGTCGAGGTCGCGTAGGTCGACGGCGCTGAGGCGGATGACCCGCCATCCCGCCCGCACGAGGCGCTCGTAGCGCCTGTCGTCCCTGCGGATCTGCAGCTCGTCGAAGTGGTATTCGCCCTCGTACTCCACGATCAGCTTGGCTCCCGGCCAGGCCAGGTCGACCTGGCCGAGGAACTCGCCGTCCTCGACGACCTCGTACTGCGGCACCGGGTGCGGCAGACCGCCGAGGTGGCACATCACCCGCACCTTCGACTCCGGTGGGCTCATGGCCCTGCTGTCCACCAACGGCAGCACTGCGTTCGCACGTCTGCTGCGCCACTGCCCCCGCCGGCGGAGCACCTCCCCCACGAGATCGGCCTCGGTCAGTCCGCCGCCCTCCACCTTGCCCTGCCGGAGCATGCCGTCGAGCAGCGCCACGGCCGTCAGGAGCGGCTCGAGTGTGGCGATCTCCCACGCTGTGCGCACAGCAGTAGTGAGCCGAACGCCGTCACCGGTCGCCCACACCTCGTCCTCGCGGAACTCCGAGCGGTGCACCTGGACGCCACGAGGCCCTTGCCACGGGTGAGCGGGCGGAGCCAGGACGAGGACCGGGTCGACCGCCGAGCTGAACGGCGCGCCGAACCACACCGCGGCGGAGCGGCCGCCGATCACGGCCTCCGCCGGCATGAGGAGCGCTGCGGCCCGCGTCCTGAGCTCGTGATCGTGGACGAGAGACGGATCCGCGTAGACGTTGTGCAGCACCCGCCGGTACCCCGCCGCGAGCTGCCGGCGGGTGAGCAGGCCTTCGGCAACGGCGTGGGAGCCGATGAACAGGGCGCCGGAGAAGCGACGGTGCGAGGTCACGGCGGCAGAGTGGCGCGTGGTAGCAGCGCAGCGACGGCCGTTTCCACAGGCACCAGCCCCGACGGTGCTTCATCGCGATCAAGCGCGGGTGCTTGATCGCGATGAAGCACTCAGAGGCGGGTGAGGAGGGCTCGGACGGCGGGGAGGAGGGGGCGGTCGGCGGGGATCCACTCCAGGTCGTCGAGCTCGTCGGCCGGGACCCAGCGCAGCTCCGCGTGCTCGTGCGCCACCGGCTCGCCCCCCTCGGCCAGCCGCGCCCACCACACCCGCAGCGTCGAGGCGCCGGGCTCGCCGCCCGCGACGACGCCGTCGAGCAGCACCTCCCCCACGAACGCCTGCGGGACGACGTCGACGCCGAGCTCCTCGTGCAGCTCGCGGACCAGCGCCGACAGGTCCGACTCCCCCGGCTCCACCTTGCCGCCGGGGAACTCCCAGCAGCCGTCGTAGGGCCCGCCCGAGCGCTGGGCCACCAGCACGCGCGGGCCGTCGACGATCGCCGCGCCCACCACCTGCACGACGTCCAGCGCCCGCCGCGCGGCCGCGGCGGCGTAGAGGTCGAGGTGGGCCTGCATCGCCCGCAGCACCCGGGGGCGCAGCACCACCTGGTCGACGAACGCGCCGAGCGGGCCGGGCAGCCCCGACTCCCAGTCGGCCTGCTCGAGGAGCAGCGTGCCGGCGCCGGTCGCGGAGTACCGGCGGGAGTGGGTCAGCCACCCCCGGCCCCACCGGACGGCGTAGACGTCGCGCTCCGGCCGGACCGACAGGACCTCCTCCAGCGGGCGTCGCCACGGCCGGCCGAGGGCGCGTGCCACGTCGAAGGCGACGGTCAGCGGCGCCTCCACCAGAGTGGTGAATCGCAGCTGGTACACCGGAACACTGTGCCAAACAGGGCAGGATGGGGCGGCAGGACTCGGCAGAAGGGACTCCAGTGCGCATCACCGCCCGGGTCGACTACGCCGTCCGCGCCGCCCTCGAGCTCGCCGCGGTGGCACCGGACGCGCTGACCTGCGATCGCATCGCCACGTCGCAGAACATCCCGAACCGCTTCCTCCAGGCCATCCTCGGCGACCTGCAGCACGCCCGGCTGGTCACCAGCCAGCGCGGCCGCGAGGGCGGCTACCGGCTGGCGCTGCCGCCGTCGGAGATCTCCGTCGCCCGCGTCATGCGCGTCGAGCAGGGCTTCCTCGCCGAGGTGCACGGTCGGCGGCCCGAGGAGGTCGAGTACCCGGGGACGGCGGCCCCGCTGGCGAGCGTCTGGGTGGCCGCGCGCGAGGCGTACCGGCGGGTGCTGGAGGACGTCACGCTCGCCGACGTCGTCGCCGGCAAGTTCCCCGGCCACGTCGCCGACCTCATCGCGATGGAGAGCGCCTGGCGCTCCTTCGGCGACGAGGGCACCACCGGCTGACCACCGGCGGGGACCGCTCGGGGAGACTGACGCCATGTCGAGCGGCGTCACCGTGTTCCTCACCGGCCTGTCCGGGGCCGGCAAGTCGACCATCGCCGACGCCCTCGTGGCCGACCTGGAGGCCGACGGCGTCCCGGTGACGGTCCTGGACGGCGACGTCGTCCGCACCCACCTGTCGAGCGAGCTGACCTTCAGCCGCGAGCACCGCGACCTCAACATCCGCAGGATCGGCTTCGTCGCCGGCGAGGTGGTCAAGCACGGCGGCACGGTCGTGGTGGCCGCGATCGCGCCGTTCGAGGAGGCCCGTGCGCACGCCCGCGCGCTGGTCGAGGAGCACGGCCGCTTCCTGCTGGTCCACGTGTCGACGCCGCTCGAGGTGGTCGAGCAGCGCGACGTCAAGGGCCTCTACGCCAAGGCCCGCGCGGGTGAGATCCCCCAGTTCACGGGGATCAGCGACCCCTACGAGGTGCCCACCCGCGCCGAGCTCACGATCGACACCAGCGTCACCCCGCTGGAGGAGTCCGTGGCCCGCATCCGCGCGGCCATGGACGGCGGAGTGAGCTGAACCACGTCGGTCGTGTTGCGCGGGTGTGACACCATGGTCCCCATGTCGGACCGTGGCGCCCTCCTCGTCGCGCGTCTGCACATCGATCTGGCGCTCGTGTCCAGCGCCGGTTGTCGCGCCGCGCGCTGACACCGGTCCCCCCTCGCAGCGACGCGGCTGCGCCCCTCCGGCCACAGCGCCCCACTCCGCCCGGGCGGTGAGACCCGCGCGCGGACCGGCGCAGAAGGAAGTTCCCTCGTGACCACCCCTCCCCGCACCAGCAAGCGGCCCGAGCGCGGCCAGGGCCAGTGGGCGCTCGGCTACCGCGAGCCGCTCAACCCCAACGAGCGCTTCAAGAAGGACTCCGACGGGCTCGACGTCCGCGAGCGGATCCTGAACATCTACGCGCACACCGGGTTCGACGGCATCGACCCGACCGACCTGCGCGGCCGCATGCGGTGGATGGGCCTCTACACGCAGCGCCGTCCCGGCATCCCGGGTGGCAAGACCGCCGTCCTGGAGGCCGAGGAGCTCGAGGACCCGTACTTCATGCTCCGCGTGCGCATCGACGGCGGGCAGCTCTCGGCCGACCAGCTGCGGGTCATCGGCGCGATCAGCACCGAGTTCGGCCGGGACGTCGCCGACGTCACCGACCGGCAGAACGTGCAGCTGCACTGGATCCGCATCGAGGACGTCCCCGAGATCTGGCGCCGCCTCGAGGAGGTCGGCCTCTCCACCACCGAGGCCTGCGGCGACACCCCGCGCGTCATGCTGAACTGCCCGCTCGCCGGGATCCTCGCGGACGAGGTCATCGACGCGACGCCGGCGGTGCAGGAGACGGTCGCCAAGTACATCGGCAGCCGCGAGTTCAGCAACCTGCCGCGCAAGTGGAAGACGTCGATGTCCGGCTGCGTCGACCACTGCACCGGGCACGAGATCAACGACGTCTCCTTCGTCGGCGTGGTCAACGCCGACGGCGAGGCCGGCTACGACCTGTGGGTCGGCGGCGGCCTGTCGACCAACCCGAAGCTGGCCCAGCGGATCGGCGTCTTCGTCCGCCCGGAGCTGGTCAGCGACGTGTGGGCCGCCTGCACCGCGGTGTTCCGCGACTACGGCTACCGCCGCTCGCGCAACCACGCCCGGATCAAGTTCCTCATGGCCGACTGGGGCCCGGAGAAGTTCCGCCAGGTGCTGCAGGACGAGTACCTGGGCCGCGAGCTGCCCGACGGCCCGGCGCCGGCGCCCGCGAAGAACGACCAGCGCGACCACGTCGGCGTCGTGCGCCAGAAGGACGGGCGCAACGCCCTGGGCTTCGCCCTGCGCACCGGCCGGATCAGCGGCTCGCTGCTCACCCGCGTCGCCGAGCTCGCCGACCAGTTCGGCGAGGGGCGGGTCCGGGCGACCGCGCAGCAGAAGCTGGTCATCCTCGACGTGCCCGACGAGAACGTCGAGCCGCTGGTCGAGGCCCTCGCCGCGCACGACCTGCAGGTGCGGCCGAGCGCCTTCCGCCGCGGCACCATGGCCTGCACCGGTCTGGAGTTCTGCAAGCTCGCCATCGTCGAGACCAAGCAGCACGCCCAGGACCTCTACGCCGAGCTGGAGAAGCGGCTGCCGGAGTTCGACACCCCGCTGTCGATCAACGTCAACGGCTGCCCGAACGCCTGCGCCCGGTTCCAGACGGCCGACATCGGCTTCAAGGGCTCGATGGTCCGCGACGACAACGGCGAGATGGTCGAGGGCTTCCAGGTGCACCTCGGCGGTCACCTCGGTGTCGACGCGGCGTTCGGCCGCAAGTTCCGCGGGCACAAGGTCACCAAGGCCGAGACGGCGGACTACTGCGAGCGGGTGCTGCGCGGCTTCCAGGAGCGGCGCGAGCCGGGCGAGAGCTTCGCCGCCTACGTCGCGCGGGCCGAGGAGGCCTGGCTGCTGTGACGGAGGGGACGGGCGGGGGAAGGAGCCGGCAGCTGCCGGTGTTCCACTGCCCGTACTGCGGGGACGAGGAGCTCGTGCCGTACGAGGAGGAGCCCGGCGCCTGGCAGTGCGAGGCGTGCCTGCGCGCCTTCGCCGTCCGACTGATCGACACGGGAGTGCAGCGATGACGACCGCCGTCCGGCCCACGCCGGAGCTGGCCGACGAGGCGAACGCCCGCTTCGAGGGCATCGCCGACCCGGTGGAGCAGGCGCTCGCCGTCCTCTCCTGGGCCGGGCGGACGTTCGGCGACGACTTCGCGATCACCTCGTCGATGGCCGACGGGCTGCTCACCCACCTGGCCAGCACCGCGATCCCGGGCGTCCGGGTGGTCTTCCTCGACACCGGCTACCACTTCGCCGAGACGATCGGCACCCGCGACTGGATCGCCAGCGCGCTGCCGATCACGCTGGTGAACGTCACCCCCCCGCAGACCGTCGCCGAGCAGGACGCCGAGCACGGCGCGGCGCTGCACGAGCGCGACCCCGACCTGTGCTGCTCGCTGCGCAAGGTGCAGCCGCTGGCCGCCACCCTGGCCTGCTTCACCGCCTGGGGCTCGGGCATCCGCCGCGACGAGTCGCCGACCCGTGCCGGCACCCGGCTGGTCGACTGGGACGCCAAGCGGGGCATGGTCAAGGTCAACCCGATCGCGGCCTGGACCCAGGAGGACGTCGACGGCTACGTCGAGCGCCACCAGGTGCCGGTGAACCCGCTGTTCGAGCTCGGCTACGGCTCGATCGGCTGCGCGCCGTGCACCCGCCCGGTGGCGCCGGGCGAGGACGCCCGCGCCGGGCGCTGGGCGGGCCGCGGCAAGACGGAGTGCGGCCTCCACACCTGACAGAGGAGCGGGACGCTGGAACGAGGCCGTTCCAGCACGGCACGATGGCCGCATGGCCCGTCCTCCGCGCCTCTCGCCCGACGAGCTGTCGGCAGCCCTGCACGGCCTGCCCCTGTGGTCCGGCGACGGCGAGGGCATCCACCGCACCGTCGAGCTGCCCAGCTTTCGGGACGCCGTCGGCGCGATCACCGCGATCGCCGACGTGGCCGAGGAGCTCGACCACCACCCCGACGTCGACCTGCGCTGGCGCACGCTGCACCTGCACCTGGTCACCCACTCCGCCGGCGGCGTGACGGCGAACGACCTCGAGCTCGCCCGCCGCAT
The DNA here is from genome assembly GCF_054050275.1 of Geodermatophilus sp. SYSU D00691. NCBI lineage: Bacteria > Bacillati > Actinomycetota > Actinomycetes > Geodermatophilales > Geodermatophilaceae > Geodermatophilus > Geodermatophilus sp. SYSU D00691. The sequence goes on along the minus strand of NZ_JBJGYZ010000027.1, from coordinate 58,155 downwards.
CGATGCCCTGCTGCCCGGTTCCTAGGCGAGCGGGCAGAACAGGTCGACGCGGTACCCGTCGGGGTCGGCCACGGTCGCGTAGCGCTGCCCCCACGGGGCGTCGAACGGCTCCAGGGCGACGGTGTGCCCGGCGGCGCGCACCCGCCCGGCCACCTCGTCGACCTGCGCCGGGGAGTCGCACAGCACGGCGAACGCCGAGGTGTTCCCCGCGCGCGGCTTCTCGCCGGACATGCCCTCGATGAGCGCGGCGCTGTCGATCATCAGCCGGATGCCCGCGTCGGCCTCGACGTGCTGGGTGTCGGCCTCGAGGGGCGGGAACGAGAAGCCCAGGAGCTCGTAGAAGGCGACGGTCCGGGCGAGGTCGGTGGCGCACACGCCCACGGCGGCGATCTGCATGCCCGCCGGTCTACACCCGACCCCCGACAGCTCCCGGCGCCGGGAGCAGGTCTGCCCCCGGCGCTGGGAGCGGGGGTCAGGTGCCGATCACGCCGCCGTCGTCCTTGGTGACGACGACGGTCGCCGAGCGCGGCGTGGCGAGACCGTCCTCGGCCGGCCACACGCTCTGCCCGTTCTCCCCCGGGTGCTGCACGTTGACGAACATCGTGCGCTGGTCGGGGGTCATCGCGATCCCGGTGATCTCGCACTGCTTCGGCCCGGTGAGGAACCGGCGGACCTCCGGGCGGCCCTGGGCGTCCACCCGGTACGGGTCGGCGGCCAGCATCTGGTTGTTGGCCCCGCCGGGCTGGGTGCCGTCGGTCTGGATCCACGCGCGGCTGTCGGGGTCCAGCCACAGCCCGTCGGGCGAGCCGAAGGCGTCCTCGGCCGCGATGTCCGAGCCGTCGGCACCGCCGGGCCCGGCGAGCAGGAAGATGTCCCAGGCGAACGACGTGGCGGCGTGGTCCCCGCCCTGCTCGTCCCACCGGACGATGTGGCCCCACGGGTTGGCCGCGCGGGGGTTGGCCGGGTCGGGCGTCTTCCGGTCGGCGTTGTTGGTCAGGGTCAGGTAGGCGGTCCCGGTGCGCGGGTCGACGGCGGTCCACTCCGGCCGGTCCATCGGCGTCGCCCCCAGCAGGGTGGCGGCCTGCCGGGTGTTGACCAGGACGGCGCCCTGGTCGGCGAAGCCGTTGGCGGCGGTGAGCGGGCCCTGGCCGTGCACCAGTGGCAGCCAGATGCCCTGCCCGGCGGCGTCGAACCGCGCGACGTAGAGGGTGCCCTCGTCCAGGGGGCTGCGGCCGCGGGCCCGCATCGACGTCCAGTTGTCCTCGCTGACGAACTTGTAGAGGTACTCGAAGACCTGGTCGTCGCCCATGTAGACCACCACGCGGCCACCCTTGCTCACGTGGACCGTGGCGTCCTCGTGCTTGAGCCGGCCGAGCGCGGTCCGCTTCACCGGGGTCGAGCGCGGGTCGAACGGGTCGATCTCGACCACCCAGCCGAAGCGGTTGGGCTCGTTGGGGTCGTCCCGGGTGACGACGAACCGCGGGTCGTGCGCCGCCCAGCCGTTGCGGTCGCCACCGACGCCGTAGCGGCTCACCAGCGCCGCGCTCTCGGGGTCGAGCGGGCCGTCGACCCGGAAGTAGCCGTTGAAGTTCTCCTCGCAGGTGAGGTAGGTGCCCCACGGCGTCTCGCCGTTGCCGCAGTTGTTGATGGTGCCCAGCGGCGTGCGGCCCTGCGGGTCGGCCTTCGTCCTGAGCAGCCGGTGCCCGGCGGCCGGGCCGGAGAGGGCCATCGGGGTGGTGGCGGTGATCCGCCGGTTGCGCGACGAGCGCGTGTGCCCCCACTCCCCGGAGCGCTTCTTCTCGATCTCGACGACGCTCACGCCGTGGGCGTTCTGCGACTTCCTCACGCCCTCGGCGGTGGTCGGCTTGTAGCCGGCCACGTAGCCGGCGGTGTGCAGGTAGAACTCGTCGGTGTACTCGTGGTTGAGCACGAGCAGGCCGCGCTCGCTGCCCCGGGGGCCGTTCTCCAGCGGGAAGAACGTCATGCCGTCGTGGTGCATGCCGACCTGCTGGGCCTGCTGGTCGGCGGTGTTGCCGGCCGTGCGGCCCGCCTCGCCCGGGGTCCCCGGGACGAACTCGGGGTAGGAGCCCAGCAGCGGCGTCCCCCACGGGATGAGCGTGCGGGCCGTGTAACCCGGCGGGACCTGGACCACGTCGTCGGTGCTCGGGCCGATGGGCTGGAAGCCGAGCAGCGGCCGTCCGCCGCCCGGGGCCGCCTGCGCGGCCGGGGGCGAGATCAGGCTCGTGGTCAGGAAGCCGGCGGCGGCCAGCAGGCCCCCGCCGAGCACCGCGCGCCGGGACAGGCGGGCGTCCACCAGGTCCGACAGGGGCGTGCTGCTGGTGGTGTTCGACGGGTGGTCGTCGGGGTCGGGGACGTCGACGACCGGGTCTGCCCAGACGGTCATGCAGGGACTCCACAGGGGTCTCGGAGGACGGTCACCGGGACGCTAGGAAGCCCGCGTGACCGCCAGGCGACGGTGGATCGGACTCTCCGTGTCCTCTGCCGTCACCCTCCGTTCACCGAGTGCGGCTAGGAGCCGCCGACGGGGAGCACGAGCAACCGGAACAGCCGATCGGCCTCGGCGTCGGGGTCGTCGGTGAGCCCGGTGTGCACCGGACCGGGCTGGACCACGGTGCTCCGGGGAGCGGTGAGCCAGCGGAACCGCGACCCGAGCGCCTCGCGCCCGGCCGCGCCCGCGACCGGGTCGGCGGCGCAGACGTCGGCCGCGGCCTGCAGCGCGCGGCCGATGGCCTCGGCGTCGGCCGTCGGGTCCAGCGCCCGCAGCCGGTCGGGGTCGAGGTGCACCCGCGAGCCGAGGTAGTCGCGCTGCCGGCAGTAGACCAGGACTCCGGCGTTGAGCACCTCGCCCCGCTCGACCCGCGGCACGACGCGCAGCACCGCGTACTCGAACGTGTCCCTCACCGCTGCGTCACCCCCTCGGGCGGCGGCGGGCCCAGCCAGCCGGGCCGGTTCTCCCCGCGCGGCGCCTTCCGGCGCCCCGCGCCCCCGGCGGCGGCCGCGGCCACCAGCCCCGGCAGCCACGCGTCGCGGGCGGCGAGCCGGTCCAGCAGCTGGACGGCGTAGCGGGCGCGGACGTCGTCCGGGCCCTCCTCCGGCGACGGGCCGGCCAGCCATCCGTCGGGCACCTGCGCGAGCACCTCGTCGAGCAGCGGGCGGGCCACCCGCGGCGCGAGCGCGGCGTCGGCCGCCCCGACGTCCGGCGCGCACTCGACCAGGGCGTGCGCGCTCGCGTCGTACGGCCGGGCGACGGCGGCCGCGGCGCCCGGCCAGTGGTGGTGGAAGGTGAGCGCCGCGCCGTGGTCGATCAGGTACAGCCCGCCGTGCCAGAAGAGCATGTTCGGGTTGCGCCAGGAGCGGTCGACGTTGCCGACCAGCGCGTCGAACCACAGCACCCGGCCGGCGAGCTCCGGCTCGACCGAGGCGACGCCGGCCTCGAAGTCCAGCGCCCCGGGCAGGTAGTCCAGGCCGAGGTTGCGCCCGGCGGAGCGCTGCATGAGCTCCTGCACCTCGGGGTCGGGCTCCCCCACCGCCAGCTCGGCGGCGACGTCGACGGTGGCCAGCGCGGGCACCGGCAGGTCGAGCGCGCGGGCCAGCTCGCCGCAGACCACCTCGGCGACCAGCACGTTCACGCCCTGACCGGCGGCCCGCCACTTGACCACGTAGGTGCCCAGGTCGTCGGCCTCCATGAGCCCCGGCAGCGAGCCACCCTCGCGCAGCGGGGTGACGTAGCGGGTGGCGGTGACGGCGGGCAGCACAGTGCGCAGGACGTTACCGGCAGGGAGGCTGGGCCCGTGGGCCTGTTCCGCGCCGCCGACCCGGCCGCGCTCGCCGCCGCGCCGCTGACGTACGCCGAGGTGGGGGCCACGCGGGGCGACGCGCTGCCCGCCGGCTACGTGCACGGCCGGCGGGAGGCCGTCGTCGGGCACGGCGACGCGGCGTTCGAGCGGGCGGTCGCCGCGGTGTTCGACTGGCGCATGCAGCGGTCACTGGGTCTGCGGGTGCGCGCGACCGGGTCGCCGCGGCACGTCGGCACCGTCGTCGTCCTCACCGCGGGGCTGCCCCGCTTCGGCTACGACATCCCCTGCCGCGTCGTCTGGGCGAGCGCGGACGGCGACGAGCAGGGCTTCGGCTACGGCACGCTGCCCGGTCACCCCGAGAGCGGCGAGGAGGCGTTCGTCGTCACCCGCCGGCCGGACGGAAACGTCGTCTTCACCACGCGGGTGTTCTCCCGGCTGGCCACGCCCGGGGCGCGGCTGGCCGGTCCGGCCGGGCGCCTGGTGCAGTCGCTGGCGCTGGACCGGTACGTGTCGGCGGTGCGGCGGGCCTAGACGTCGCGCCGCTCGAGCAGCAGCGCGGCGACGAGCCAGCCGCCGGCCGCCCACGCCGCGACCACGGCCGTGCCGAGCGGCCAGCCCTCGGCGCCGGCGAGGAAGGCGTCCTCCCCCACCCGCAGCGCCGGCAGCGCCTCGCTGAGCAGCTGGGTCACCCGGCCGCCCTCCGCGGCGAGGATCGGCGGCAGCAGCAGCACCAGGCCGGCGGCCAGCCCGATCCCGCCGGCGCTCGACCGCAGCGCCGCCCCCAGCGCGACGGAGAGGACGACGACCAGCGCCGCCGCCGCCACCTGCAGCCCGAGCGCCCGCACCACGCCGGCGTCGAGCAGCGGGATGCCGCCGGGCACCGCCGTCAGCGTCCGCGCCGCGAACACGCAGCCGATCTCGGCCAGCACGGTGAGGACGGCGGCGAACAGCGCCACCACCACCGTCTTGGCCAGCAGCAGCCGCGTGCGGCGCGGGACGGCGGTGAACGACGACACCGCCGACCCCGAGGTCCACTCCCCCGCCCCGGTCAGCACCCCGAGGACGACGAGCACCAGCTGGCCGAATCCGAACCCGGTGAGCGCCACCGCGACGGCGAAGTCGGCGCGCGGGGCGTCGTCGGTGATCGCGGCGCCGAGCAGGCCCAGCGCGAGGACGACGACCACGTAGACCGCCGCGCACCACCAGGTCGACGCCAACGACCGCAGCTTCGTCCACTCGGACGCCAGCAGGCTCACCGGGGCACCGCCCGGTACTCGACCTCGTCGCCGGTCAGCGCCAGGTACGCCTGCTCCAGCGACGCGGTGACCCGGGTGAGCTCGTGCACCGGCACGCCCGCGGCGAAGGCGACCTCGCCGACGGCGGCCGGCTCGAGGCCGGTCACCAAAAGCGCCCCGCCGTCCCCGGGGTCGACCTGCGCGCCGGAGCGGGCGAGCGCGGCGGCCAGCACGCGCGGCCCCGGCGTGCGCACCCGCACCACCGCGCGGGCCTCCAGCAGCTCGTCGATCGGCAGGTCGGCCAGCAGCCGCCCCCGGCCGACGACGACCAGGTGGTCGGCTGTGTCCTCCATCTCGCTCATCAGGTGGCTGGAGACCAGCACCGTGCGGCCCTCGGCGGCCAGGTCGCGCAGCAGCTCGCGCACCCAGCGGATCCCCTCGGGGTCCAGGCCGTTGACCGGCTCGTCGAGCAGCAGGACGTCGGGGTCGCCGAGCAGCGCCGCCGCGATGCCCAGCCGCTGGCCCATGCCCAGGGAGAAGCCGCCCACCTTCTCGTCGGCCACCTCGCCCAGGCCCACCAGCTCCAGCAGCTGGTCGGCCCGCGACCGGGGCAGCCGGTTGCTCCGCGCCAGCGCCCGGAGGTGTGCCGACGCCGTCCGGCGGGGGTGCCGGCCCCGCGGGTCGATCAGCGCGCCCACCCGGCGCATCGGCGAGTCCAGCTCGCGGTACGGCACCCCCAGCACCGTCGCCGTCCCCGCGGTGGGGCGGGTGAGGCCGACGACGCAGCGCATCGTCGTCGTCTTGCCCGAGCCGTTGGGCCCGAGGAAGCCGGTGACCCGGCCGGGCTCGACCCGCACGGTGAGGTCGTCGACGGCGACCCGCGCGCGGTAGCGCTTGGTCAGCCCGTCGAGCTCGATCACGCCGGACAGGATCGCCGGGGACCGACCCGACCGGCGGGAGGCGCGGCCGTCAGCGCCCCTGCGCAGCCGCCGCCCGCTCGCGCTGGATCAGCTCCTTGCTGCGCAGCAGGCGCAGGAACGTCACCACGAGCAGCCCACCGGCCATGTTGAGCAGCGCCGTGTACCAGAACCAGCTCAGCCAGTCGGCGTAGCCGAACGGGGCCCCGGCGTGCAGGGCCCCGAAGATGATCAGCGAGTCGAGGATCGAGTGGAACAGCGAGAGACCGGCGAGCACGAAGGCGCCGGCGACGGCGGCCACGATCTTCGCGGGGTCCGACGTCGTCCCGTGCTGCATGCGGGTCATCAGGGTCAGCGTGCTGCCGGCGAGCAGGGCCAGGCAGACGGCGCGCAGGTCGAGGGGCGCGTCGACGAAGGTGACCGCCGACTCGACCGCCGTGGGCGCCAGCTGCGGGAACGCGGTCATGATCAGCCACATCACCAGCCAGCCCCCGGCGAGGTTGGCGACCAGCGTGCCGCCCCAGAGCTTTCCCAGCTGCGGCCAGGAGGCGCGCCGCGCGACCACCGCCGTCACCGGCACCAGGAAGCCCTCGGTGAACAGCTCGCTGCGCGCGAGGAGCAGGGCGATGAAGCCGATGCTGAAGGCCAGGCCGGCCAGGAGGTGGCTGCCGGTCTCGGCCAGCACCGCCAGCAGGGCCAGGACGCCGGTGGCCACCTCCAGACCGCCGGCGAGCCCGGTCGCGAGGACCTCCCGCCAGGTGCGGTGCAGCCGCTGGGCGCCCTCGCTGACGATCGTCTCGAACGCCTGCGAGACCTCGTCCTCGGCGGGGGCGTCGGACTCGCCGAGCTCCGCCCGGGTGTCGTAGGTCGTCACGGCGCTGCGGTACCCGGACCGCGCACCAGCACGCCTCCCCGCGCGGCCGGGTGCGGTACGGTCCACCCCGGCGGGCCCCCCGCCGCACCCTCTGACCGGTCGCCCACGCCGCCGGCCCCGCGAGGGCAAAGGGGATCGATGTCCTCGGGGCGACCAGGAACCGTCGGTGTCGTCCACCCTTCGCCGCGGCCCGGTCCGCTCGACGCGTGGGGTCCGGCGGGCTCCGGGCCGCCGAGGGAGACCCCGATGACCCGCCAGAAGCACCTGAAGGACCTCGTCCGCGCGCGCATGGAGCGCACCGGCGAGCGCTACAGCACGGCCCGGCGCCACCTGGCCGGCGCGCCCGAGCCCGACCCCGGCTCCGAGCACGACAGCCTGCTGCTGACCCGCGTGCTCCAGGCCGCCGGGGTCGCCGACCGCGACGGCCGGCCGCTGTCCGAGCCGCTGGTGGCCGGACTCGCCGGGGGCATCGGGTTCATGTACTTCTCGTTCAGCTACGCCGGGCAGCTGCCGACCATGACGATCGTGCCGCGGATCCACCCGCGGCCGTTCGTCGCCGGGGCGCTGGAGCGGGCCGGGATCGCGCACCGCGTCGTCGGGACGACGAGCGCGGCCAAGGCCGCCCGCGAGCTCGACGCCGCCCTCGCCGCCGGCCGCACCCCGGTCTGCACCGTGGACCTCGCCGCGCTGCCGCACCGGCGGTGGGTGGTGGACGTGCCCGGCGCGTCCCCGCACGACGTCGCCGTGCTGGGCCGCGAGGACGGGGCGGTGCTGCTCGACGACGCCCTGGCCGAGCCGGTGCGCCTGCCCGGCGACGCCTTCGCCGCCGCGCGCAGCACTCACCGGCAGAGCAAGCACCGGATGGTCGTCGTCGAGCCGTCGCAGCCCGTCGACCTCGTCCCGGCGATCCGGGCGGCGCTGGCGGTCACCGTGCACGACCTCACGGAGGACGTGATCGCCGGCAACTTCGCCGGCAACTTCGGCCTGCGCGGCATGGCGAAGTGGGCCGACGCCGTCGCCGACCACCGCTCGAGGAACGGCTGGGCGCGGCTGTTCGACAGCCGCCCGGCCTTCCACTCGGCGATGCACCGGCTGCACGACTGCCTGACCGCCGAGTACTCCTCGCCCGGCGCGACGCGGCCCCTGTACGCCGCGTTCCTGACCACGGCGGCCGACCTCCTGGACGAGCCGGCGCTGCGGGAGACCGCCGCGCGGTACGCCGAGGCGGGCCGGCTGTGGACGCGCATCGCCGAGGAGGCGGTCGGCGGGCCGCTGGCCCCGTACCGCGAGCTGTGGGACCGGCGGACGGCGTTGCTGACGACGCCGGACCGCGTCGAGGAGATCCGGGCGGTGGCGGCGGAGGCGGCCGAGCTGATCGCGGACGGGTACTCCGGACAGGCCGACCGGCAGACCCGGCTGGACGCGATCGCCGAGCTCGCCGCGGCCGTCGTCCCGGTGGAGCGCGAGGCCTGCGCGGCCCTCGCCCAGGTGGCGGGCGCCTAGCCTCGGGCGGGTGAGCGGCGACCCGGTGGTGACCCTGCACGTGTGGGGTGTGCCGGGGCGGGCGGTGCCGGCGGCGGTCGCGCGCATGGCGACCGACCGCCGTCCGCTGCGCCGCTCCCCCGGCCTGCGCTTCGCCAAGCTGCTCGGCACCGGCAGCGGCCGCACCTTCACGGTGCGCGACGCCGACCCGCGCCGGTGGGCGGTGCTCGCCGTCTGGGACGACGACGCCGCGGCCGACGCCTTCGACCGCGGGCGCACCGTCGCCGGCTGGCTGCGGCTGGCCGACGAGCAGTGGCGGGCGCGGCTGCGCCCCCTGGCCGCGCGGGGCCGGTGGTCGCGCCGCGAGCCGTTCGGCAGCCCGCGCCCCCGGCGCTGGGACGGTCCGGTCGCCGCCGTCACCCGCGCCCGGCTGGTCCCGCGCAAGGCGGTGACGTTCTGGCGGGCCGTGCCCCCGGTCGCCACCGACCTGCACGCCGGGCCGGGTCTGCGCTTCGCCCTCGGCATCGGCGAGGCGCCGCTCGGGCTGCAGGGCACGTTCAGCGTCTGGGAGTCGGCCGCCGCGCTCAACGCGTTCGCCTACGACCGGCCGGCGCACGCGGCGGCGGTCGCCGCGACCGCCCGGGAGGGCTGGTACGCCGAGGAGCTGTTCGCCCGCTTCGCGCTGCTCGACGCCGCCGGCACGGTCGGCGGCCGCGACCCGCTGACGTGAGCGGCTGGAACCCGGACGGGCCGGGCGTGGTCCGGCTGCCCTCCGGCCGGCTGGTGCGCGGCCGGGGTGTCCGCCGGCCGGCGGTGGACGGGCCCGCGCCGGAGTTCGGGGTGTACCTGCTGGGCCGCCCGCCCCAGCCGGTGCCCTGGGAGTCGACGTGGGTGCGCTGGCCGGACTTCCGGCTGCCGGCGGACCCGGCGGCGCTGCGGACGGCCCTCGCCGACGCGCTGCGGCGCTGCGGCGACCAGCGCGTCGAGCTGGCCTGCGGCGGCGGGCGCGGGCGCACCGGCACCGCGCTGGCCTGCCTCGCCGTCCTCGACGGCGTGCCCGCCGAGGAGGCCGTCGCCTGGGTGCGGGCGCGCTACCACCGCCGCGCGGTGGAGACGCCGGCGCAGGCCCGGTTCGTGCGCAGGTTCTAGACGCTGCGGTGCACCGCGGCCCAGAACCCGGTCGGCTCGTCGTCGGCGCCGAGCATGAACCGCTGGGTCAGCAGCACGGCGGCCAGGTCGCGGGACGGGTCCGCCCAGGCGGAGGTGCCGGTGCCGCCGTCCCAGCCCCACCGACCGGGGGTCTGCCACGGCCGCACCGCCTCGACGTCGACGCCGACGTGCAGCCCCCACGAGCGGCCCGCGCCCAGGAAGTCCTGCACGGGCGCCCGCTGCTCCGGCGTCAGGGCGTCGCGGGTCATCGCGGCCGCGGAGGCCGCCGGCAGCACGGGCCCGCCGCCGGAGGCGATCGCGGTGAGGAACGCGAGCACGTCGGGCGCGGTGCTCACGAGGCCGGAGGACAGGCTCTCGAACCGCGGCGGGCGGGCGAAGACGCCGTCCTGCCCGTCGACCTCCTTGAGCCCGCCCTCCTCGGGCCAGTACTGCACGGCCAGCCGCGCCGGGTCCACCGCGACGAACGCGGTGTCGGTCAGGCCCAGCGGGCCGGTGACCCGCTCGGCCAGCAGCTCGCCCACCGACCGGCCGGTGGCGCGGGCCAGCAGGACGCCGAGCACGTCGCTGCAGGTGTGGTAGTTCCACGTCGCGCCCGGCTGCGCCGACAACGGCAGCCCGGCGAGGCGTTCGAGGTACTCGTCGGGGGCCAGCTCGGGCGGGAAGCCGCTCGGGCCGACGCCGCGCTCGTCCATGGCGTCGGCCAGCGGGCCGATGTCGGGCGCCCAGCCGAGGCCGGCGGTGAAGGTCAGCAGGTCCCGGACGGTGAGCGGCCGCTCCGCGGGCACCGTCTCGTCCAGCGGCCCGCCGCGGCGCGCGGTCACCCGCGGCTCGGCGAACTCCGGCAGCCACCGGGCGATCCCGTCGTCCAGGCCCAGGACGCCGTCCTCGACCAGGGCGAGCGCCAGCGCGCCGCCGAGCGGCTTGGTCACCGACGCCAGCCGGAACAGCGTGTCCGGCTCCATGGGGCGGCCGCCGTCGACCGAGGTCCGCCCGACGGCGATCACCTCGGTCCGGTCGCCGTGCCGGACCGCCGCCACGCAGCCGGGCACCCGGCCGTCGTCCACCTGGCCCTGCAGCAGCCGTGCCACGTGCTCGAAGCGCATGCCGGTCCGACCGGGCGGCGGCCCGGAAGTCATCGGTCAGGCGCTGGGGCCGAACCGCTCCACCCGGATGTCGTGGTCGGGCACGCCGACGTCGAGCAGCAGCTGGCTGGCCGCCTCGGCGAAGCGGGCCGAGCCGCAGACGTACGCCGTCCGCCCCGGCTCCCACAGCGACCGCAGCTCCTCGGCCATCAGCCGCGCGGCGGCCCGGTCGCCGTAGGGCTCGCGGGTCAGCACGATCAGCGCGCCGGCGTCCATGAGCTCCATGGCGTAGGGCAGCTCCACCAGCGTCCGGCTGGAGACGGCGACGCGCAGCAGGTCGGTGCGCCCCAGCCGGCGGGCGTGGCGCAGCATCGCCAGGAACGGGACCACGCCGGTGCCCCCGCCGACCAGCAGCGCCGGGGACTCGCCGTCCCAGACGAACCAGCCGCCGATCGGGCCGCGCACCTCCAACTGGTCGCCGGGCTCGACGGCGTCGGCCAGGTAGGTCGACACCTCACCGTCGTCGAGCCGCTCCACGAACAGCTCGACCAACCCGTCACCGGGCGCCGACGCCACCGAGTACGAGCGCTGCGCCCGGTAGCCGTCGGGCGCGGTCAGCCGGACGACGTAGTGCTGGCCGGCGAGGTGCTCCACCCGGTCGGGCACGTCGAGGCGCAGCTCCACCGTGCGCGGGATCGGGTGGCGCACCGTGGCGACCGTCGCCGTCCGCCAGCCCCCGGCCGGGGCGGACGGGCGGGTCGCGAGCTCAGTCACCCTGGTAGCGCTGCTCACGCCACGGGTCGCCGAGGTCGTGGTAGCCGTTCTGCTCCCAGAACCCCGGCTGGTCGCGGGTCATCAGCGTCAGCTTCGAGACCCACTTGGCGCTCTTCCAGAAGTACAGGTGCGGCACCAGCAGCCGCACCGGGCCGCCGTGCTCGACCGGCAGCGGCTTGCCGTCGTACTCCCAGACCACCCAGGCCTTGCCGCCGGTGACGTGCTCCAGCGGCAGGTTGGTGGTGTAGCCGGTCTTGGAGGTCGCCATGACGAAGTGCGCGTCCTCGGTCGGCTGCGCGGCCTCGAGCAGCGTGTCCACGCTGACCCCGGCGAACCAGGTGTCGAACTTCGACCAGGTGGTCACGCAGTGGATGTCGCCGCGGTACTCGGACCGGGGCAGGGCGTGCGCCTCGTCCCAGGTCCACGTCGTCGGGTTGGCCACCTTGCCGTCGACGGTGATGCTCCACGTCTCCGGGGCGATGCGCGGCGTGGGTTCGGCGGTGAGCACCGGCCAGTCGCGGCCGACGTCGTACTGGCCGGGAGGGAGCCGGGGGTCGCGCTCGCGCCGGCGACCGAAGAAGCCGCGGGTCGGTGTGGTCATGGCGGGCATCCTCCCCCCACCCCGACCCGGGCGGTCAGGGTTCGCCGAACCCTATCGGCAGACCCCAGGTAAGGCTCCCCTTACGAGAGCGCGATCACCTCGTGTTGACATGGCCGCAACCTTCGGTGCGGCTTAGCGTGGTGGCTTGTGGTGACGGTGACTTCCGCGGGCCAACGACGGACCCCGAAGGCGGCCAAGACGAACTCGGTCGCGAAAAAGATCATCATGGCCGTCAGCGGCATCATCATGGTGCTGTTCCTGATCGCGCACATGATCGGCAACCTGCACGCCTTCCAGGGCGGTGAGTCCTTCAACCACTACTCGCACTGGTTGCGGACCTTCGGTGAACCGGCCCTGCCGCCGCGCACCGTCCTGACCCTGATCGAGGCCGGCCTCGTGCTGGCGGTGGTCGCGCACATCGCCGCGGCGGTCTCGCTGTGGAAGCAGGCCCGCCTGGCCCGGCCCGAGCGGTACGCGGTGAAGAAGGCGGCGGCGCAGAGCTACGCGTCGCGCACGATGCGCTGGGGCGGCGTGATCATCGCCCTGTTCATCGTCTACCACGTCCTCGACCTCACGGTCGGGGTGGCGAACCCCGCCGGGCGCGAGTCCACGCCGTTCGAGCGGCTGGTGGAGGGCTTCCAGAACCCGATCATCGTGGCCGTCTACACGATCACGCTGATCCTGGTCGGCATGCACCTGCGGCACGGCATCTGGAGCGCCACGCAGACCCTCGGCCAGAGCAACCGGCGCCGCGAGAAGACGGTCAACCTCTTCGCGCTCGGCTTCTCGGTGCTGCTCATCGGCGGCTACCTGCTGGTCCCCTTCGCCATCCTCTTCGGGATCATCGAGTAAGGAACGTCATGCCTCTCGAGCTCTTCACCGTCGGCGACCCGATCGCCGACACCAAGGCACCCACCGATGTCCCGATCAACGAGCGCTGGAGCGAGCGGCGCTTCCGCGGCCGGCTGGTCAACCCGGCCAACCGCCGCAAGATGACGATCATCGTCGTCGGCACCGGCCTGGCCGGTGGCTCCGCGGCCGCGACGCTCGGCGAGGCCGGCTACAAGGTCAAGTCGTTCTGGTACCAGGACAGCCCCCGCCGGGCGCACAGCGTCGCCGCGCAGGGCGGCATCAACGCCGCGAAGAACTACCGCAACGACGGCGACAGCGTGCACCGGCTGTTCTACGACACGGTCAAGGGCGGCGACTTCCGCTCGCGCGAGAACAACGTGCACCGGCTGGCCGAGGTCAGCGTCAACATCATCGACCAGTGCGTCGCCCAGGGCGTGCCGTTCGCCCGCGAGTACGGCGGCCTGCTCGACAACCGCTCCTTCGGTGGCGCGCAGGTCTCGCGCACCTTCTACGCCCGCGGCCAGACGGGCCAGCAGCTGCTCTACGGCGCCTACCAGGCGCTGGAGCGGCAGATGTCGCTCGGCAACGTCGAGCAGTACGCCCGCACCGAGATGCTCGACCTGGTCATCGTCGACGGCCGGGCCCGCGGCATCGTCGCCCGCGACCTGGTCACCGGCGAGATCAGCACGCACTTCGGCGACGCCGTCGTCCTGGCCACCGGCGGCTACGGCAACGTCTTCTACCTGTCGACCAACGCCAAGGGCTCCAACGCCACGGCGATCTGGCGGGCGCACAAGCGGGGGGCGTACTTCGCCAACCCCTGCTACACGCAGATCCACCCGACCTGCATCCCGGTCAGCGGCGACTACCAGTCGAAGCTGACGCTGATGAGCGAGTCGCTGCGCAACGACGGCCGCGTGTGGGTGCCCAAGGAGCGCGGCGACACCCGCGACCCGCGGCAGATCCCCGAGGACGAGCGCGACTACTACCTCGAGCGCATCTACCCCGCGTTCGGCAACCTGGTGCCGCGCGACATCGCCTCCCGGCAGGCCAAGAACGTCTGCGACGAGGGCCGCGGCGTCGGCCCGAACGGCCTGGGCGTCTACCTCGACTTCGGCGAGGCGATGCAGCGGCTGGGCCGCAAGGCGATCGAGGCCAAGTACGGCAACCTCTTCGACATGTACGCCCGGATCACGGGCGAGGACCCGTACGAGGTCCCGATGCGGATCTACCCGGCCGTGCACTACACGATGGGCGGGCTGTGGGTCGACTACGACCTGCAGTCGACGATCCCCGGCATGTTCGTGATCGGCGAGGCCAACTTCTCCGACCACGGCGCCAACCGGCTGGGCGCCAGCGCCCTCATGCAGGGCCTGGCCGACGGCTACTTCGTGCTGCCGGCCACGATCAGCGAGTACCTCGCCGACGGTCCGTTCCCGAAGGTCGACGAGAGCCACCCGGCCGCCGTCGAGGCCGTGGACGGCGTCAAGGCGCAGATCCACAAGCTGCTCACCATCGACGGCAACCGCAGCGTGGCCTCCTTCCACCGCGAGCTCGGCCGGCTGATGTGGGACCTGTGCGGCATGGAGCGCTCCGAGGAGAGCCTGCGCAAGGCGCTGGACCGGATCCCCGAGCTCAAGCAGGAGTTCTGGACCAACGTCAAGGTCGTCGGCGACTGGAGCTCGTTCAACCAGAACCTCGAGCAGGCCGGCCGGGTCGCCGACTTCATCGAGCTCGCCGAGCTCATGTGCATCGACGCCCTGCACCGCAACGAGAGCTGCGGCGGCCACTTCCGCGCGGAGAGCCAGACCCCCGAGGGCGAGGCGCTGCGCGACGACGAGAACTTCGCCTACGTCGCCGCCTGGGAGTGGACGCCGGACGGCCAGCCCCCGGTCCTGCACCGGGAGAACCTCGAGTACGAGTACGTCCACCTCGCGCAGCGGAGCTACAAGTGACGATGACGGCCCCCGGACCGCACACCGAGCGGCGGACCATGAGCCTGACCCTGAAGATCTGGCGGCAGAAGGGCCCGTCGGTCAAGGGGCAGCTGGTGACCTACCGGGTCAGCGACATCTCCCCGGACATGTCGTTCCTCGAGATGCTCGACGTCCTCAACGAGAAGCTGATCATGGACGGCGACGACCCCGTCGCCTTCGACCACGACTGCCGCGAGGGCATCTGCGGCATGTGCGGCGTCATGATCAACGGGCAGGCGCACGGCCCCGAGCAGACGACCACCTGCCAGCTGCACATGCGCTCGTTCCGCGACGGCGACGAGATCGTCATCGAGCCGTGGCGGTCGCGGGCGTTCCCGGTGATCAAGGACCTCGCCGTCGACCGGCGGGCGTTCGACCGGATCATCCAGGCCGGCGGCTACATCAGCGCGCCGACCGGGACCGCGCCCGAGGCGCACTCGATCCTGGTCGACAAGAAGTCCGCCGACGCGGCCTTCGACGCCGCCACCTGCATCGGCTGCGGCGCCTGCGTCGCGGCCTGCCCGAACGGCTCGTCGATGCTGTTCACCGCGGCCAAGGTGACCCACCTCGGCCTCATGCCGCAGGGCCAGCCCGAGCGCAACGACCGGGTGGTCAACATGGTCGCCCAGCAGGACCTCGAGGGCTTCGGCGGCTGCACGAACATCGGCGAGTGCTCGGCGGCCTGCCCGAAGGGCATCTCCATGGAGACCATCTCCCGGCTCAACCACGACCTGCTCGGCGCCCTGCGCGCCGGCGCCCGTCCCAAGAGCTGACGCCGTCCTGACCGACTGACGAGGGCGGGGACCCCCACCGGGGTCCCCGCCCTCGCGGCGTCCGGCGGCGGAAGCCACGTCCGGGCGGCCCGTGGTCCACTCCCCCGCCCGGCCTTGTCGGTCCGGCTGCTCGTCCTCGCGGTCCTGGTCGTGCTGTCGGTGCCGCGGTGGTGCTGCTCGCCCGCTACGGGCTGCACCGGCTGGTGCTGCGGCTGAGCGGCCGGGAGCGGTGACGGGCCGGTGGTCGCACTTGTCGGTTTGATGTGCAAACCTGGACGGCGTGCTGCAGTCCTTCGCCTTCGACACGCTGCCGGGCCGGCCGTGCCCGATCGCGGCCTCCCTCGAGCTGGTCGGTGAGCGCTGGTCGCTGCTGGTGATCCGCGAGGTCTCGCTCGGCAACCACCGCTTCAGCGAGATCGCCCGCGGCACCGGGGCGCCGCGCGACCGGCTGTCCGCCCGCCTGTCGGCGCTGGTCGACGCCGGCGTGCTGGAGCGGCGCCCGTACAGCACCGCGCCCCCGCGCTCGGGCTACCACCTCACGGCCGCCGGCCGCGACCTGCTGCCGGTGCTGCAGGCGCTGCTGCAGTGGGGCAACCGCTGGCTGACCGAGGAGCCGCCGGTGGAGCTGCACCACGCACCCGCCGGCCACGAGGACCACGTGATCGACGCCGAGTGGGTCTGCCGCACGTGCGGCGAACCCGTGCGCGGCTCGCGCGCCGAGCGCGTGCTCACCCCGGCCGGGCGGGCGCTGACCGGCCTGCCCACCGAGGAGGACGACGTCCGTGACCGCTGAGCTCGCCGCCGGGGAACCCGACGCCTGGGGCGAGCCGCGCTCCCGGACGGTGAGCTGGCACGACCCGATGCTCACCGCCGCCGGCGCGCTGGAGCGCTCCGGCCTGGAGACGATGCAGGCGATCCGCGACGGCGTCCTGCCGCCCCCGCCCATCGCCCGGCTGCTGCAGATGGAGTTCGCCGACGTCGCCGAGGGCCGCGTCGAGTTCCGCTGCTCGCTCGACGAGTCGGTCTACAACCCGATCGGCGTCGTCCACGGCGGCGTCGTCTGCACGCTGCTGGACTCCGTCCTCGGCTGCGCCGTCCACACGACCCTGCCGCAGGGCACCGCCTACACCTCGATCGAGCTGAAGGTGAACTACCTGCGGGCCGTGCACGCGACCAGCGGCCCGCTCACCGCGATCGGCCGGGTCGTCAAGCCGGGGCGGCGGGTGGCCTTCGCGGAGGGCGAGGTCCTGGACAACGAGGGCCGCACCGTCGCGACGGCGTCGAGCTCGCTGCTGGTGTTCCCGATCCCGACGTAGCCGCCTACGGCGACGGGACGGCGGTGTCGGCGGGGTGGTGCTCCTCCAGCCATGCCCAGAGCGCGTCCGGGGGCTGCGGCCGGCTGAGGTGGTAGCCCTGCACCACGTCGCAGCCGAGGAAGGTGAGCACGTCGACCGTCTCCTGGTCCTCCACGCCCTCGGCGACGAAGACCAGACCGAGCGCGTGCGCCAACTGCAGCGTCGAGGTCACGATCGCCTCGGCGCGCGGGCTGCCCGCCATGCCGCCGACGAACGCCCGGTCGAGCTTGAGCTCGCTCACCGGCAGCGTGGCCAGGTACTCGAGGCTGGAGTAGCCGGTGCCGTAGTCGTCGATCGCGACGCCCACGCCGTAGGCCTGCAGCCGGCCGAGCACGCCGGCCGCGCGCTCGCGGTCGGCCATGAGCAGGCTCTCGGTCACCTCGAGGACTAGCACGCCCGACGGCAGGTCGTGCTCGGTCAGCAGCCGGGCGACGTCCGAGGGGAACTGCTCGTCGATCAGGTTGGACGGGCTCACGTTGACCGCCACGGTCAGCCAGCGGCCCGCGTCGGCCCACCGGCGGCACTGCCCCAGCGCCAGGTCGATGACCCGGGTGGTCAGCTGCGCCATCAGGCCCGCCGACTCGGCGAGCTCGATGAACCGGTCGGGGTAGACCAGGCCCTTGGTCGGGTGCTGCCAGCGCACCAGCGCCTCCACGCCGTCGACCTCGCCGGTCGAGAGCGTGAGCTTGGGCTGGTAGTGCAGGACGAGCTGGTCCTCCTCGATGGCGCGGCGCAGCATGGCGACGTCCTCGAGGCGGTGCCGGCCGGAGCCGTCGCGCTCCTCGTCGTAGACCGCGGCGCCGGTGCGGCTGCCCTTGGCCGAGTACATGGCGAGGTCGGCCAGCTGCAGCAGCTCCTCCGCGGACGCGGCGTGGCCCGGGCCGACCGCGATGCCGAAGCTGGCGTCGACGGTCAGGCCCATGACGCCGTGCCGGAACGGGCGCTGCAGCTCGCGGCGCAGCCGCTCGGACAGCGCCAGGGCGCCGTCGCCGTCGAGGTCCTCGGCCAGGACGACGAATTCGTCGCCGCCGAGGCGGGCGAGCAGGTCGCCGGAGCGCAGGTGACCGGCCAGCCGCGGCCCGACCTGGCGCAGCACGGCGTCGCCCGCCGCGTGCCCGAGCGAGTCGTTGATCTCCTTGAACCGGTCGAGGTCGATGACGACGACGGCCATGGTGGCGCCGGTGGCCAGGCGGGCGTCGGCCGCCCGCAGGGCCTCGTACACGGTGCGCCGGTTGGCCAGGCCGGTCAGGTCGTCGGTGCGCGCCTGCCTCCGGCTGTCGGCCAGGGCACGGACGTCGCGGAAGGTCAGCGCGGTCCGGGCGAGCGCGGCCAGCACCGCGCCCAGCGCGAGCACGCCGGCCAGCGGGTCGCCGCCGTTCTGGTAGCCGTGGAAGAGCAGGCCCAGCGCGGCGAACGCGCACGCGGCCGGGACGACGAGCGCGGTCATGCCGTCGGGGCGGTAGGCCTCCCCCTGGGCCCGCGGCAGGCAGGCGGCGACGCCGAAGCAGACCAGCGCCAGCCCGTAGCCGCCGTCGAGCGAGCCGGACTCGTAGCCGCCGTGCACGATGCCGTACAGGAACAGCGTGTCCGTGACGGCGAAGACGGCGACGCCGCCGGCCAGCCACCACCACGAGCCGCCGGCGCCCCGCCCGATGATGACCAGGGCCGCGCCGACCAGCACGAGCAGCAGCAGGTCGGCGATCGGGTAGGCCGCCCCGGCGAGGACGACGGCGACGCTCCCGCCGGTGAGCCGCAGCGCCGCGCCGAGGGCGAGCACGGCGGCGAAGGCCGCGGCGGTGAGGCCGGTGACCACGCCGTCGAGCAGCATGCTGGTGGTCAGCCGGCGCACCCGCGAGCGCAGCATGAGCACGAGCGCGACGTAGGTCAGCGGGTAGAAGCCGATGAAGCCGAGGTCGGCCCACGAGGGCCGGGGGACGGCCGCGGCGTCGCGGTAGAGCAGCTGGTGGACGACGGCGCCGGCCAGGTAGGAGGCGGCACCGGCAGCCAGGAACAGCCACGCGGCGCGGTCCTCCCGCGCCGCGCGCGAGCGCAGCACGAGGGTGACCACGAGCCCGACCAGGAACAGCACGTGGCCACCGCCGGCGAGCAGGCCCCAGACGCCGGTGGCGCCGAGCGCCGTGGCGACCAGCGAGAGCAGGTAGGTCCCGCCGAACGCGGCGGCGATCGCGCGCACGGGGGCCAGCGGCCGGTCGGCCTGGCGCCGGTCGTGGCGGCGCTCCAGGACGCCGCTCCGCATCGAGACCATGCGATGCCATCGACCGCTCGCTTCCCGCACTGCAGCACCGGCCCACCCCATGGGGTCGGTCGGTGCGAGAATCCCTCCCCCGACCTGGAGGGACGAGATGGCCACGTGGGACGACGTGAGCCGGGCGTGCCTGGCGCTGCCCGAGGCGGAGGAGGTCGTCTCGCGGGAGGGCCACCGGCAGTGGCGGGTGCGCGGCAAGGCCTTCGCGTGGGAGCGGCCGCTGCGCCGCCGGGACGTGGAGGAGCTCGCCGGGGCCGCTCCGGAGGGCCCGGTGCTCGCCGCGTCGGTGCCCGACGAGGGCGCGAAGTTCGCGCTGGTCGCCGACGAGCCCGCCGTCTTCTTCACCACCCACCACTTCGACGGCTACGCGGCCGTGCTCTGCCGCCTCGACGCCCTCCCCGCCGCGACGCTGACCGAGCTGGTCGGCGAGGCCTGGGCCTGCCGGGCCCCGAAGCGGCTGCTGGCCGAGCACCGGGAGGCCTGAGCACCCTCGCGGTCTTGCGGTTCTCTTGCGCCGTCCTCGCGGGTGCACTGCGGTGCGCCGCGCAGAGTCCGTCCTGCCGGCCGGCGAACCGCCCGGGCGGAGCGGAACGACAAGGAGATCTCGGGATGCGGGTCCTCACTCCCGGCCGGGCGCGCACGACGAAGAGGGTGGCCGGTTCGGTCGCCGTCCTCGGCGTCGCCGCGGCCGTCGCCGGCCTCGGCACCTACAGCACCTTCACCGACAGCACGAGCCCGGTCGGCACGCAGGTCGCCACCGGCGTGCTCTCGCTGTCGCTGAACAGCGGCGGCGCGGTGGCCACCCAGCCCTTCGCCGGCGGTGCCCTGCTGGCCGGTGACTCGGTCAGCCAAGGGCTCGACCTGGTCAACGACGGGACGACGGCCTTCGGCTCGGTGACGATGCGCATGTCGGCGACCTCGTCGAGCATCCTCGACACCGACACCGCCGACGGGCTGCTGCTCGAGGTGCGCTCGTGCAGCGTGCCGTGGACCGGGCCCGGCGCGTCGGCGCAGTGCACCGGCGACGAGTCGACGCTCTACGACGGCCCGATGGTGGTCACCCGCGCGCTGTCCGGTGCGGCCAGCCTCGCGCCCGGCGGTACCGACCACCTGCTGCTGACCGCCAGCCTGCCGGCGTCGGCGACCTCGTCGTCCTTCCAGGGCCGGGCGAGCACCCTGAGCCTGACCTTCGAGGGGGTGCAGCGTGGGGGCAGCAACCGCTGAGCGCGCCGAGGTGACCTACCTCGCGACCGTCGTCCTGCCGTACCACGACGTGCGGAGTGCAGCGCGGGGGCTGCGCTCCGAGCTGCGGCACCGCGTCGCGGCCGTCGGAGGCGGGGACGCCGACTGGGACAGCCTCGTGCTCACCGGCCCGGTGGCGGTGACCGACCGGCTCGGTCGCGACTGGTTCGAGTACACGGCCGCCGTCCGCGGGCCGGCCGGTGCGGAGGCCGCCGTCCGTCAGACGTGACGGACGGCGGCCACCGCCGCGAGGTGCCGTTCCTTCTCCCCGTCGGGGAGGAAGCTGGCACGGAAGCTGTTCTCGGCCAGCAGCCGGCGCTGCGCCGGCGTGAGGCCGAGGGCACGGGTCACCGCCGCGACGTTGTCGTGGAGGTACCCACCGAAGTAGGCCGGGTCGTCGGAGTTGACGGTGGCGACCAGGCCGGCGTCGAGCATGGCGCGCAGCGGGTGGTCGGCGAGCCGGTCGACGCAGCGCAGCGCCACGTTCGACAGCGGGCAGACGGTGAGGGGCACCTGTTCGTCCCGCAGCCGGGCCACCAGCGACGGGTCCTCCAGGCTGCGGATGCCGTGGTCGACCCGCTCGGCGCCGAGGCGGTCGAGGGCCGCCGCCACGTAGGCGGGCGGCCCCTCCTCCCCCGCGTGCGCCACCCGGTGCAGCCCCTCGTCGGCGGCCCGGGCGAAGACCCGCTCGAACAGCTCGGGCGGGCGGCCGGCCTCGGCGCTGTCGAGGCCGACGCCGATGACCAGGTCGCGGTAGGGCAGCAGGCGCGGCAGCAGCGCCTCCGCCTCGGCGGGGTCGCGGTCGCGGAGGAAGCAGGCGATCAGCCGGGCGGACAGGCCGTGCCGCTCCTCGGCAGCGGCGAACGCCTCCCCCAGCCCGTCGAGCACGACCTCCAGCGGCACCCCGCGGACCAGGTGGGCCTGCGGGTCGACGAACACCTCGGCGTGCCGCACCCCCTGCGCCGCCGCCCGGGCCAGGTAGGCCTCGGCGAGGTCGGTGAAGTCCTGCGGGCGCTGCAGCACCGCCGACAGCTCGTAGTACAGGTCGAGGAACGACTGCAGGTCGGTGAACGCGTAGGCCCGCCGGAGCTCGTCGAGGTCGGCGAACCGCAGCGGCGTCCGGTTGCGGGCGGCCAGCTCGAGGGCCAGCTCCGGTTCGAGCGTGCCCTCGACGTGCACGTGCAGCTCGGCGGTGGGCAGGGGGGCGACGTCGTCCTCGGTCACGCCCGCATCCTCACCGACCGCTTTCCGCGCCGAAAGCGGTCCCGCTTTCGGCGCGGCAAGGGGAGAGGTCAGGTCAGGTGCCTGGCCTCGGCGGTGAGGGTGACCGACCGCAGGGGCTGCTCCACCGTCGGCGACTGGTGGGCCACGATCAGCTCGTCGGCGTCGGCCTGCTTGGCGAACCCCTCCAGGAAGTCGCGCACCTCGTCCCGCGTGCCGACGGCGCTGTGCGTGAGCATCTGCTCGACGTGCCGGCCGGCCGGCGACTGCAGCAGCAGGTCGGCCTCCTCGTCGGTGTACGACCGGTCGCGGCGGCCGAACAGGCCGACCGCGCGGACCCGCCGGGTCTCGCCCAGCTGCCGCTGGGCGTCCTCGGTGGTGTCGGCGGCGAGCACGTTGACCCCGGCGATCACGTACGGCCGGTCCAGCTGCGCCGAGGGCCGGAACTCCGAGCGGTAGGCGGCCACCGCCGGCTCCAGCATCTGCGGCGCGAAGTGGGAGGCGAAGGCGTAGGGCAGGCCGAGCGCGGCCGCCAGCGTCGCGCCGAACATCGACGAGCCCAGGACGTACAGCGGCACGTGCGACCCCTTGCCGGGGATGGCGTCGACGCCGGGGACCCGCGACTCGCCGGCCAGGTAGGCCTGCAGCTCGAGCACGTCCTGCGGGAAGCGGTCGGCCGAGCGCTCGTCGCGGCGCAGGGCGTACATGGTGTTCTGGTCGGAGCCGGGGGCCCGGCCGAGGCCGAGGTCGATCCGGCCCGGGTACATGGCCTCGAGCGTGCCGAACTGCTCGGCGATGGTCAGCGGGGCGTGGTTGGGCAGCATGACGCCGCCGGCGCCGAGCCGGATGCTGCGGGTCTGCGCGCCCACGTGGGCGATCAGCACGCTGGTCGCCGACGAGGCGATGCTCGGCATGTTGTGGTGCTCCGCGTACCAGACCCGGTCCCAGCCCGTCTCCTCGGCGCGCTGCGCCAGCGCGACGCTGGCGGCGATGCTCTCGCCCACGGTGCTGCCGCGGGCGATCGGGGCGAGGTCGAGGACGGACAGCGGGATGCTCATGGGGTGCCTTTCGCGAGGGTGCACCGGGCGCAACCCCGCGCACGGCCGGAGGCTTCCCGCGCTACCCGCGCTCGAGCAGGCGGCGCAGCCGCGCGGTGACGTCGTCGAGCCGGAAGGGCTTGGTCAGGTAGTCGTCGGCGCCGGAGGCCAGCCCGGCCCGGCGGTCGGCGTCGTCGTCGCGGGCGGTCACGAACACGACCGGCAGCAGCGGCTGCTCGGCGCGCAGGTGCCGCAGGACGGTGAAGCCGTCGAGGTCGGGCAGCATCAGGTCGAGCAGGACGACGTCCGGGCGGACGTCGCACGCGACCGCCACCGCCTCGGCGCCCGACGCCGCCGTGGAGACCGCCCAGCCCTCGTAGCGCAGGGCCAGCGACAGCAGCTCGCGGATGGCCGGTTCGTCGTCGACCACGAGCACGCGCGCCGCGCTGCGGTCGAGGTCGGTGGTGTCCGGGTGCGGGGCGGAGATCGTCATGCCGCCGACCGTCCGCCCCGTGCCCGGGGGCCGGCTGGGTGCCGGGATGGAAGTGGCTGTCAGCGGCTCTGCAGCGCGTCCAGGGCCACGGCCATCGACGCGGCGACGCGGAAGTCCAGCCGCGGGTCGGGCACCGTCACCGTGTACCGGTCGCGGACGGCCTTGATCCGCTCGCTGACCAGCACCGTCTGGCCCGTGGCGGTGTCGACGA
The DNA here is from genome assembly GCF_054050275.1 of Geodermatophilus sp. SYSU D00691. Taxonomy (NCBI): domain Bacteria; kingdom Bacillati; phylum Actinomycetota; class Actinomycetes; order Geodermatophilales; family Geodermatophilaceae; genus Geodermatophilus; species Geodermatophilus sp. SYSU D00691. Next base: position 34,776 of record NZ_JBJGYZ010000027.1, on the reverse strand, counting down.
AGTCGAAGTGGAAGACGAACGGCACCCAGATGTCGCCGAGGTAGGGGATCAACTCCCAGATGCGGCGCAGGATCGCGATCACCGGTCGCCGCTCGCGCCCGACCGCGGTCAGCCCCGGCGCCGACAGGTTCCAGGTCGAGCGCAGCAGGCTGGCCCCGAACTGCTTGCTGAAGCTGCCGAGGGGCACCCCGTTCTCGTCGAAGACGTCGTGCTCGGCGTGGACGTCGAGCCGCTGGCGGGCCTTGAACGAGAACACCCGCCGGGTGCGCGTCTCGTCGGTGAAGAAGTCGACCTCCTCCCTGAGCTTCATCCGCTTCTGCTCGGCGAACGCCAGCAGCTGCCCCTCGCTGCCGTCGGGGTTGGCCGCGCGGATCTCGTAGCGGTTGACCATCACGGTGATGCGCTGGCTGATGAAGAAGTGCGGCACGACCATGGGGGCGGACGGCTGCCCAGCGGCGGGGACGGACACGGGCTCCTCCAGGGGTGACGACGGTGCTCGTGCCCATCCTGGCGGACGCGCCCGTCTCCGTTGTCCGTGCCGCCGCGCAGGACTAACTTCGGCCGCCGCACCGGTGCGGGGGACGACGCGATCCCACCCCACCCCTCCGGGAGGCAGCGATGCTCACCGACAGCAGAGTCGAGGCCAACATCCCCGCGGCGGACCTCGCGCGGGCGAAGGACTTCTACGCCGGGAAGCTGGGCCTGACGCCGGTCCACGAGATCGAGGGCGTCCAGCTGGCCTACGAGACCGCGGGCGGCACGCGGTTCAACGTCTACGAGACCGCCTACGCCGGGCAGGCCGGCCACACGATCGCGCAGTGGCACGTGGCCGACATCGAGTCGGAGGTGCACGACCTCCAGGCCAAGGGCGTCGCCTTCGAGGTCTACGAGGACATGCCCGGCGTGACCTGGGACGGCGAGATCGCCTCGCTGCCGGGCATGGGCCGCGCGGCCTGGTTCAAGGACAGCGAGGGCAACACCATGTGCATCGACCAGCCGGAGGGCTGAGCCGGGCACCTCGCCCGCCGCGGAGCACCGCGCGCAAGTCCCTGTCGGCGCCTCCGGCCCCGGGTGTACAACACCCGGCGGTCCCGGGCGCCGTCCGGGCGGGGCGGAGGAGGCACGACGTGAGGCAGACGTACCGAGTCCTGGCGGGGCTCATCGCGCTGGGGGTGGTCCTCCAGGCGGCGTCGGTCGCCTTCGGCTGGTTCGAGGTGATCAGCGAGGTCGACGAGGGTGCGGTGTTCGACGAGAACACCGAGTTCAACCTCGGGCAGGTGCTGCACGGCGTCGTCGGCCTGATCGTGATCCCGGCGCTGTCCCTGATCCTGCTGATCGTCTCGTTCTTCGCCGTCAAGCAGGTGCCCCACGGGCGCACCTGGGCCGGCATCGTGTTCGGCGCCGTCGTCGTGCAGGTGGTGCTGGCGTTCGTGTCGTTCGGGCTGCCGGCGATCGGTGCGCTGCACGGGATCAACGCCTTCGTCATCGCCGGCGCGGCGGGCCGGGCGATGGCGCTGGCCCGCACCCCCGCCGCCGAGCGCACGGACGTCGCGGCGGGGACGTCGCTCCCTGTCTGAGCGCCCCCGCCGCCGCTGGCGGCTGATCGCCGGCCTCGCCGTCCTCGTCCTCGCGCTGGGCGGGGCGGGCTGGTACTGGGCGGCGAGCCTGCTGCCCGGCACCTACTCGGTCATGGACATGGGCCTCGCCGACTTCGGCGGCGGGCCGGAGCACGAGCACGGCGGCGCGGGCACCAGCGTCGCCGACCTCACCGAGCCGCGGGAGGGCGAGCCGGACATCGCCTACCAGGTCGAGGCGCGGCAGGGCGAGGTCCGGCTGGCCAGCGGCGAGGAGGTGCAGGGCTACACCCTCGACGGCTCCTCCCCGGGGCCGGCGCTGGAGGCGACCCAGGGTGACCTCGTCGAGGTCACCCTGGTCAACGCCGACGTCGCCGACGGGGTCACCCTGCACTGGCACGGCGTCGACGTGCCGAACGCCGAGGACGGCGTCGCGGGCATCACCCAGGACGCCGTCGGCCCGGGCGAGGAGCACGTCTACCGGTTCGTCGCCGAGGACGCCGGCACGTACTGGTACCACTCGCACCAGGTCTCCGACCCCCAGGTGCGCGGCGGGCTGTTCGGCACCCTGGTGGTGCACCCGGCGGGGGCGGACGGCGGCGGCGACGTGGTGGCGGCGGTGCACACCTACTCCGGCCACCGGACGGTCAACGGCAGCACCGGCGTGAGCAGCGTCGAGGCCGGCGACGGCGAGCAGGTGCGGGTGCGGGTGGTCAACACCGACAGCGGCCCGCTGCGGGCGTGGGTCAGCGGGTCGCCGTTCCGCGTCCTCGCCGTCGACGGCACCGACCTCGTGGGCCCGACCGACGTCGAGGGCGAGCGCGTCGTGGTGACCGCCGGCGGACGGGTCGACCTGCTGGTCACCGCGCCGGCCCGGGTCGACGTGGGGGGCGGGGCGGCGCTGGTCGTGGGGCCGCCGGGCGACGACGTGGCGGCCGACGAGCAGCCGGACGAGCAGCTGGACCTGCTGAGCTACGGCACCCCGGCCCCGCTGCCGTTCGACGCCGAGCACCCCGACCGGCGGTTCACCTACGACATCGGCCGCCGGATCGGGCTGCTCGACGGCCGGCCCGGGTTCTGGTGGACGGTCAACGGCGGCCTGTACCCGGACATCCCGATGTACCACGTCACCGAGGGGGACGTGGTGCTGATGACCGTGAGCAACGACAGCGGCGACGTCCACCCGATGCACCTGCACGGCCACCACGCCTACGTGCTCTCGCGCGACGGCGAGCCGGTCACCGGCAGCCCGTGGGAGGTCGACTCGCTCAACGTCGAGGACGGCGAGACCTACGAGATCGCGTTCGTCGCCGACAACCCGGGCATCTGGGCGGACCACTGCCACAACCTGGAGCACGCCAGCGACGGCCTGGTCGCCCACCTGGCCTACTCCGGCGTCGACACGCCCTACGTCGTCGGCGGGGACGCGGCCAACGACCCGGAGTGACCCGGCGTCAGTTCCGGTGCTCGATGACCTCGGCGGTCACGACCGGGTGCTCCGAGGTGCTGTCGGACAGCGGCATCTCGCGGGCGACGTTGCCCGGCGCCGGCCGCGCCTCCGAGATCGGGGCGGTGCGCTGGGCGGGCGCGCGCAGCGGCGCCTGCGGGAGGGCGGACGGCTCGGCCCGGCCCCACTCGGTCTCGACGTCGGTGAGCAGCGCCTCGAGGTAGGCGCGCAGCTGCGTGCGGCAGGCCTGCGCGAACGCCTTGAGGTAGGCGACCTGCTCCTCGAGCTCCTCGGTGGTGGCGCTGCGCTGCGGGGCGGCCTCGGCCACGCCCGCCGGCTCGCCGCCGACCATGCGCGACGCCGCCTCCTGGGCGGCCTGGATGATGCTGCCGGCGGCCTCGCGGGCGTGCTTGAGCTGCTCCTCGTAGCGGGCCCGGGCGTCGGCGGTCATCTGCCGGCTGAAGTCCTCGGCCTCGGCGACGTAGGCGTCGGCGGTCTGCTGGGCGGTGGCCAGCAGCCGCACGGCCTGGTCGCTCGGCGGCACCGGCGTGGAGGCGTCCTCCACCTGCTGCTGCATGTAGTGGACCTGGTCGCGCAGCTCGGCCTTCTCGGCGTAGAGGCGGGCGAGCTCCTGCGCCGTGCGGTTGAGGAAGCGGTCGACCTCCTCCTCGTTGTAACCGGGGTGCAGCATCGTGCCGCGGTTGAACCGCACGCTCTGCACGTCGGCCGGGGTGATCCTTCTCCCCCGGTCCTCGGCCCCCTGGGCGTCGCTGGTCATTCGGTCACCTCTCCGTCGACGTTGGGGCTCGGCCGGCTGGGGGCGAAGACCTCCGACCGGATCCGCTCGGGCGGCACGCCGTCCGCCGCGAGCCTCGCTTCGGTGTCCTCCACCATCGCACCCGGCCCGGCGATGTAGACGTCCCGGCTGCGCCAGGGCCCGTGCCGGGCCACGACGTCGCCGACGTCGCCGTGCTCGAGCGGGGACTCCTTGTCGTCGGACACCGCGTAGGTCACCGTCAGCCAGCCGTGCTCGGCGGCCAGCCGGTCGAGGTCGGGCCGGTCGTAGAGCTGGTCCTCGATCCGGGCGCCGACGTAGAGGTCGACCCGCCGCTTCGGGCCGAACCGGGCCACCTGGTCGACCAGGGCCTTGAGCGGGGCCAGCCCCATGCCGCCGGCGACGAGCAGCAGGTCGCGGTCGGACTCCCGGTCGAGACCGAGGTGGCCCAGCGGCGGCCCGAGCCGGATCACGTCGCCCACGGTCACCTGGCGCACCAGCGCGGAGCTGACCGGGCCGCCGTCGCGGGCCTTGACGTGCAGCTCCATGACGCCGTCCGGGCGGGGGGCGTTGGCCGGCGAGTAGTAGCGCCACAGCCGCGGCCGCAGCTCCGTCTCGAGGGAGATCGACTGCCCGGGCTGGTAGCCGAACGGGGCGTGCGGCTTGATCTGCAGGACGGCGACGTCGAAGGTGCGGCGGTCGTGGCCCACCACGTCGGCGTCCCACCAGGCCGGCTGGTCGGCGGCCTCCTCGGCGGCGTCGACCATGACCTTGGCGACCAGCTGGTAGGCCGCCGTCCAGTCGCGGGCGAGGTCGGCGTTCCACTGGTCGTCGAAGTGCTCGAGGGTGGCCAGCAGGCTGGCGCCGACCGCCGGGTAGTGCTCGGCGACCGTGCCGAACTTGCGGTGGTCGCGGCCCAGCGCCTGCAGGATCGGCACGAGCGCGTCCAGGTCGTCGACGTAGTTGACGACGTCCCCGAGCGCCTGGAAGAGCCGGTCGCGCTGGTGGGCCATGGAGACGGGGAACAGCCGCCGCGTCTCGGGGTGGCTCAGGAACAGGTGCGAGTAGAAGTACAGCGGGGCCTCGTCGCCGGCGGCGGCCGCCTTGGCGAAGTTGGCCCGCATGGCGGGGATGTCCACGCTGCTGGTTCCTCCGAGCTCAGGCTGGCGCGGGTGCGGTGACGATCTCGTCCCGGTGGGCGCCCAGGACCTCCCCGACCGTGCCGATGTCCTCGGCCGAGACGCCGAAGGAGGTCAGCGTGGCGACCAGGTGCTCGACGACCTTGTCGAAGTCCTCGGGCGTGATGCCGAGACGGGCGTGCGCGGAGGCGAGGTCGCGCCCGGAGTAGGCGGCCGGCCCACCGGTCACCTGGACGAGCAGCGCCGTCTGGTGCCCGCGGAGCTTGCGCAGGTCGACGCCGTCGAAGTAGGGCGCCAGCTGCGGGTCCCCGACGACGCGTTCGTAGAAGTCGTCGACGGCCGCGCGGATGCCCTGCTCCTCGCCCAGTCGCTCGTATATCGACATCACCCTCTCGCCTTCTCCCCCGTGATGTCGGCTGGTCCCACACCTTGTCAGAAGGGTCTCGATATCACTACCCGAGGTCCCTCGGTCACCACCTGTCCGGGCGACTCGGCAGGCGCCTCCCGGACTCAACCCGAACGCCGCGAGAAGGCGTCGCGGCCAGTTCGTCAGATCGTGGACGTGTGGCACCGCCGCCGTCCGGGGACCCCGACCGCATCATCGTTCGTCGCCGCAGGCTGCGGCGACGAGGACGACGGCAAGGAGGACGACGGTGCACATCCGTGCCTGCACGCGGCGTCCGGTCGTCTGCCTCCCGTCGGCGCGGCGCCGACCGGCGAGCCGGGGGCTGCCGCGCTGGGTGCACCCGTTCCGGCAGGCGACCGTGGACCGCACCGACACGTCGGACGAGCCACCCGAGGCGCGCTGAGGCGCGCTGAGGCGTCAGGGCAGCCCGCGCTCGCGCGGGAAGCCGAAGAAGCCGCGCTTCTTGATCAGCTCGGCCACCTCGACGGGGACCTGCGACTCCCAGGTCGTGTCCTCGGTGGGGATCCGCCGGAGGACGTCGCGGCTGAGGATCGGCAGGTAGTCGGGCTTGTAGTCCTGCAGCGCCACGAAGCTGCCGCGGGCGTTGAGGTACTCGTAGAGCGGCCGCAGCTCCTCGGCCACCCGGACGGTGTCGACCGTGACGACCTCGCCGTCGGCGAGCATCGGGTAGACGAACAGCCGCAGGTCGTTCTTGAACAGCCGCCCGAAGCTCTCGAGGATCCCGCCCGGCAGCTCGACGTAGTGGCTCTCGTCGAACAGGTCGACGAGGCTCGGGACGCCCATGACCATCCCGATCCGCCCGTCGGTGCGCCACGCCAGGTAGGCCGCGAGCCGGTGGTAGGCCAGGAAGTCGGAGATGAGCACCGTCATGCCGCAGGCGGCGAGCAGGTCGGCGCGGGCCAGGAAGTCCTTGCGGTCCACGACGTCCCCGCCGGCCCGCAGGTTGGCCATGGTCAGCTCGGTGAGGGTGAGGATCTCGCGGCCCGCGACGGCGGGGTCGGCCGCGAAGGCGGTCCGGGCGGACTCGAGCATGTCGATGTTGACGACGGTCGGCGGCCGGAAGCTGCCGCGCTCGACCAGGATGGCCTTCTTGCGCAGCACCTCGCTGGGCTGCAGGACCCGCCGGTCGGGCCCGAACATGGCCGCGCCCGACAGGCCGAGCTGGACGAGCTTGAGGGCCATGAGCCGGTTGTCGACGGCGCGGAACTCGATGCCGCTCATCTCGATCATGTCGATCTCGATGCGCCCGGTGGTGAGCCGGTCCAGCAGGCTCTCGACCAGCCGGTCGGGCTCGTGGTGGTGGAAGAAGGCGGCGTGCAGGAGGTTGACGCCGACGATGCCCAGCGCCTCCTGCTGCATGGCCGCCTCGGCGTCGAGCATGCGCACGTGCAGGACGATCTGGCTCGGCTCGTCCCGCGGGTGGGACTGGAACTTCACGCCCATCCAGCCGTGGCACTCGTTGCCGCCGCGGTAGCTGCGGGCCACCACCGTGTCGGCGAAGGCGAAGAACGCCGTGTCGTCCCCGCGCTCGTCGCCGAGGCGGTCGACGTCGAGCTCGAACTCGCGGTCGAGCATGGCCTGCAGCCGGCCCTTGGAGACGTACCGGTCGGACTTGCCGTAGATGGCGTCGCTGACCGCCATGTCGTAGGCCGACATCGTCTTCGCCACGGTGCCGGCGGCGCCGCCGGCCCGGAAGAACCAGCGGGCGACCTCCTGGCCGGCCCCGATCTCGGCGATCGTCCCGTACCAGCGGGGGTCGAGGTTGATCTGCAGCGCCTTCTGCAGCGTGTCGACGCCGGCGTCCATGGCGGGCTCCCCTCGGGGCTTCCGGTGGCGGCAGCGTAGTGCCGACCGGGGCGTCCCGCCGCGCATCCGGGAGCGTTCACGCGACCGCAACCTGCCGGCCCTACCGTGCCCCGGGTGAGCGAGCCGCAGGTCGTCGACGTCCCCGCCATGTCCGGTCGCGCCGTCCGGCTCGCCGAGGGCGACGTGCTGCGCGTGGTGGACGTCGAGGGGCAGCAGGTGGCCGACCTCGTCGCCTACGCCGGCCCCGGTCTCGGTGAGCGGCTGTCGCAGGGGTTCACCCGCATGCTGCACGGGTCGACGCGGGTCGGCGGCCCGGGCGCCCGGCTGTACTCCGACCTCGGCCGGCCGCTGCTGGAGATCGTGACCGACCCCCTCGGCGTGCACGACCTGCTCTACCCGCCGTGCAACGAGCTGTACTACCGCGAGGTGCACGGGCTGGTCGGCAAGACCGGGTGCCGGGAGCACCTGGCCGCGGCGCTCGAGCCCCTGGGCGTGCCTTTCGACGTCGTCACCGACCCGTTCAACCTGTTCATGAACACCGCGGTCGGCGGCGACGGCCGGCCGGTGATCGCCGCGCCGCTCACCGCGGCCGGCGACTTCGTGGAGCTCCGGGCGCTGACCGACCTGGTCGTCGGCGTCTCGGCCTGCGCGGCCGACACGGGCCCGTGCAACGGCGGGCGCTGCACCGGCCTGCAGCTGGTGGTGGATCCCCCGGCGCTCAGCCCGGGCGCCTGAGGTCGGCGATCTCCGCCGTCGGGTCGGGGGTCCGCCACCGGGCGCGCCACCCGGGGGCGTCCCAGGGCTCCATCGAGTAGTCGGTCTCGCGGCAGACCCGGCCGTCGCGGAACTCCGCGATGTCGACGGCGAACCGCCACGGCCCGCCGGCCGAGCGCCGCCGGAGCTCGACGAACCACACCGCGCCGCCGCCGCGGACCCGGTCGATCGCGACGTCGACCCGCGCGGCGTGCTGGCGCCGCCACTCGCGGAAGTTCTCGAGGCCCACGAACCGCTCCCCGGACTGGGGGAACTCCAGCACGGCGTCCTCGGTGTAGACCGCGTGCGCGGCGGCGGGATCGGTGGCGGCGAGGTCGGCGTAGCGCTGCAGGGTCGCCCGGACGGTCGCGGCGTCCAGCTCGCCGGCCGGCGCGGAGGTCGGGACGGGCATGCCGTCGGGCGCGCGCCAGTGGATCCGCCAGTCGGGGGCCTCCCACGCCTCGGCCCAGTAGATGGTCTCGCGGGAGACCAGCCCGCCGCGGAACTCCACGATGTCGATGCCGAAGTCCCAGGGACCGTCGTCGTAGCGGATGCCGAGCTCGGCGGCCCAGACGTCGTCCCGGCCCCGCAGCCGGCGCGGGACGATGTCGACGCTCTCCGCCGGGTAGGCGCGCCGCCACTCCAGGAAGTTGGGGACGCCGTCGAAGCGCTCACCGGACTGCGGGAACTCCAGGACGGCGTCCTCGACGTAGATCTCGTGCGCCCGGTCCTCGTCGCCGACGCGGCTGCAGTCGATGTAGTGCTGCAGGGCGGCGCGCACCGCGGCCTCGTCCATGACCCCTGCCCCCTCACCGGCACCGGGGCTTTCCGATAGATAGGCGGTCGAAGGTAGACCCGCGCGACGGGCGCCGGTAGCGGTTCGGGCCGGAAACGGCGGGACGATCCGGCGGTCGGTGGCTAGCGTCCGCCGGCATGACGCCGCCCCGCCGCCGCCCACCGGTCGTCGCCGACGAGCGCACCCAGCTGCTCGGCTGGCTGGACCTGCAGCGGGCGATCGTGCACTACAAGTGCGAGGGGCTCTCGGACGACGACGCGCACCGCGCCCTGCTGCCGACGTCGCCGCTGATGACGGTGGCGGGGCTGGTGGCGCACCTGCGGTGGACCGAGCACTGCTGGTTCGAGGTGATCTTCGCCGGCGGCCCGTCGGACGCGAACCCGCAGTTCGGCGAGGTGCCCGGCGCCGACTTCGCGGGGGCGGCCGGCGTGCCGCTGGCGCAGCTGCTCGACGCGTACGCGCGGGAGTGCGCGCGGTCGGACGAGATCGTGGCCGCGGCGTCGTTCGACGACGTGGCGGCCCACGGCGAGCACGGCGGGGAGACGCTGCGGTGGATCCTGCACCACATGCTGGAGGAGACCGGCCGGCACGTCGGCCACCTGGACCTGCTGCGCGAGCAGCTCGACGGCACCAAGGGGTACTGGTGAGCTGCGGACACGCGCCCTGACCTGGGGGTGTTCCGGGAACGCGCAGGCCGGTAATGCTGCACCGGCGACACCACCACGCCGCACGTCACGGGGGGAGTGACGGCTCAGCGACTCGGGAGCACTGATGCGGCAGAACCAGGGACGCCACCGGGCGGGCACCGGACGACATCGCTCGCGCGTGGTCGCCCCGGGCGTGCTCGGTGCGGGCGGGACGCTCGCGGCCGCCGCGTTCACCGCCGTCGTCCTGGCCGGGACCGACGCCCCGTCGGACGCACCGGACGAGGACGGCGCGCTCGCCGCGCGCCCGGGGGTGACCGCGCCGGGCGACCTGCCGGCGCCGTCCGAGGCACCGCCGCCGCTGGACCTGCTCCTCCCCCAGGACGGCGGGACGGCGTGCACCGACTGCTCCTCCGGCGGTGGCCCGTCCCCCTCCTCCCCCGCGGTCGCCGCGCTGCTGCCCGCCCCGGTGGCGTCGGTGGTCGAGGAGCCGGTGGAGGTGGCGCAGCTGCCGGCGGTGTTCCGGGTGCAGCTGCCGGGGATCCCGCCGTCGACGGCGACGGTGAGCGCGCCGGCGACCACGCCGGTGACCAGCGCGGCGCCCGTGGTCGCCGCGTCGCCGGCGGCGCCGGTGGGCCAGGCGCCCGGGGCGACGCCGTCGGTGCCCGCCGCGGCCGCCCCGGCTCCCGCACCGGTCGGCACGGCTGCCGCGCCGGCCACCGAGGGGACCCGGCCGGCGGTGGAGGTGCCCGTCGTCGCGTCCGCGACCCGGTCCGCGGCGCATGCGGCGCCGAGCATCGACCGGCGCGCCGCCCCGGCCGTCGCGACCCTGCCGGAGCCGGCCGCCGAGCCCGCGCCCGCGCCGGCGCCGTCCGCCCCGGAGGCGGCGCCCGAGCCGGAGGTCGTCCCCGAGCCGGAGGTCGTCCCCGAGCCGGCACCGGTCCCCGAGCCGGCACCGGTCCCCGAGCCGGAGCCGGCCCCGCAGCCGGAGGCGACCCCCGCGCCGGCCGCGCCGGCGGCGGGCGAGGTGTCCCCGCGGGTGGTGCCCGACCTGCCCGAGCAGGCGGCCGCGGTGGCCGAGGAGGTGACCGCTCCGGTCGTCCACGAGCTGCCCGAGCGGGCCGCCGCCCCCGCGGAGACCGCCCCGGCCCTCCCCGAGCAGGCGGCCGACGCCGCGCAGGCGGCGCACGGCGACCGATAGCCCCGGCGACCTGCGGTTCCTGTCGGTGGTCGGCCCTACCGTGGGCTCGACGTCCACCGACCGAGGAGACCCGCGTGACGACGCTGCCGGACCGCCCCTGCACCGCGCTGGTGGTCATCGACGTGCAGAACGGGGTGGTGGGCGGCGCCCACGACCGCGACGCCGTCGTGGCCAACATCGGCACGCTCGTCGAGCGGGCGCGGGAGGCCGACGTCCCGGTCGTCTGGGTGCAGCACTCCGCCGACGACCTGCCGCAGGGCAGCGAGGCGTGGGAGCAGGTGCCCGAGCTGCCGCGCCGGGAGTCCGAGCCGCTGGTGCACAAGACGTTCGGGGACTCGTTCGAGGGGACCGTCCTCGAGGAGGTCCTGGCCGCGGCCGGTGTCGGGCACCTGGTGGTCAGCGGCGCGCAGTCCGACGCGTGCATCCGGTCGACGATCCACGGCGCCTTCACGCGTGGCTACGACGTCACCCTCGTCGCCGACGCGCACACCACCGAGGACCTCAGCGTCTACGGCGCGCCCGCGCCCGACCAGGTCATCGCGCACACGAACCTCTACTGGCGGTTCCAGTCGGCGCCCGGTCGCACGGCCGCCGTCACCGGCACGCAGGAGGTCACCTTCGGCGGGTGACGAGAGCCCTTTCGTCAATCCCCTTTCACGGAGAGCGCAACATTTCAGCAGTCGGCTGAAAGTGCCATTTCGGCGCGTTTTCCGCAGCCATTTCCGCCAGACTCCCGGGGCATCGGCAACCCGAGCGACCGGAGGTTCCGGAAGATGCACAGCACCCCTCTGAGCAGCACCGTTCCCGCGCGTATGCTGGAGGGGGGTGGGCGCTCGAGCCTGTCGGACGCGATCTACGACCGATTGCTGCAGGAGCGGATCATCTTCCTCGGCAGGCAGGTCGACGACGACATCGCCAATCAGCTGGCTGCGCAGATGCTGCTGTTGTCGGCGGAGGACCCGAAGCGCGACATCCACCTGTACATCAACTCGCCCGGCGGCTCGGTCAGCGCCGGCATGGCCCTGTACGACACGATGCGGTTCGTCGACTGCGACGTCGCGACGTACGGGATGGGCATGGCCGCCTCGATGGGCCAGTTCCTGCTGACCGCCGGCACGCCGGGCAAGCGCTACGCCCTGCCGCACACGCGCGTGATGATGCACCAGCCCTCGGCCGGGGTCGGCGGCACGCAGTCCGACATCGCGATCCAGGCGGAGCTGTTCGGGAGGCTCAAGCGCGAGGTCAACGAGCTGCAGAGCCGGCACTCGGGCCAGCCGGTCGAGCGGATCGAGCAGGACTCCGACCGCGACCGCTGGTTCACGCCCGAGGAGGCGCTGGCCTACGGGCTGATCGACCGGGTGGTCGCCTCGGCCTCCGCACTGCCGGCCCGCGACAACCCGCTCGTCGACTGACCCCGCCCGCCTGTCCGGGCACCGATGAGTCCGACGCTCGGCGCCGGTCTACCCGGCGACACCGACCGACCGGCGGAGTCCCCGTGAGCTTCCGGGCGTACCTCGACACCATCGAGGTGAAGACCGGCCTGACCCCGCGCCAGCTCGTCGCCCAGGCGCACGAGCGCGGGTTCGACTCGACCACCAAGGCCACACCGATCGTCGACTGGTTGAAGGAGGAGCACGGCCTCGGCCGCGGGCACGCGATGGCGCTGGTCCACGTGATCAAGAACGGCCCGCGGATCAGCGACCGGCACGTCGGCACGACCGGCACGCACCGCGACCCGACGGACACCCTCTGGCTCGACGGGATCGCCACCCGTCCCTGAACCGGGTAATGAGGAACGGGATCGTGCGGATCCTGCTTGGCTTTACACCCTCAAGCCAGTAGGAACGTCGCTCGTGGACCTGGCCGACTTCCTGCTCGCGCGCATCGCGGAGGACGAGCTCATCGCGCTCACCGCCGCAATGGTCGAGGAGGAGTACGGCCCGCTCGGGAACTTCGCCGGCTCGACGACCGACGCCCGGCTCGCCCACGCGGTGCGCTGGGGCACCGAACGCGTCCGCCTGGAGAACTCGATCCGCCGCCAGCTCGTGCAGATCCACGGTTCGGCCGCGCAGCAGTGCTGCGTCTCGGCTGCCGCCCGTCCCCCGGCCGAGCCCTGCCCGACCCTGCGGCTGATCGGGCTCGGCTACGCCGCCCACCCCGACTACCAGGCCGACTGGCGACCCTGACGATCGCCGCGCCCGCGCGTGCTCGGTGAACACCGCGGCCCCGGGCGGCGCATGCTGTGCCGGTGCCGAAGATGCGCAGCGACCGGGAGACGACCGGCGCCGAGGCCGCCGCCCCGGAGGCGCCCGGGGCGCCGACGCCCGCGGCCGGGCCGGCAGCGCCGGGGACGGCGGCGCAGGAGCAGCCGGCCCCGGAAGCAGCGCCGTCCCGGCCGGGCGCGGCGCGGCGGCTGCTCGGCCGCACGCTGAACAGCGCGTGGAACGACGACATCTTCAGCGAGTCGGCGGGCGCGGCTTTCTGGCAGACGCTGTCGGTGCCGCCCCTCCTGCTGGGGATGTTCGGCACGCTCGGCTTCGTCGGCGGGATCTTCGGGCCGGACGCCGTCGAGGCGGTGCAGCGCTGGATCATCCAGCTGACCGGCGGCTTCTTCAGCCGCGAGGCGCTCGACGAGATCGTCGTCCCCACCGTGGCCGACATCCTCAACACGACCCAGGCGGGTGTGGTCTCGGTCGGCTTCGTCCTCTCGTTCTGGTTCGGCTCGTCGGCGATGGCCGCGTTCGTCGACGCGATCACCCGGGCCTGGGACCAGTACGAGATCCGCAACCTGCTCTGGCAGCGGGTGCTGGCGGCGGTCATGTACCTGGTCAGCCTCCTGACCGGCATCATCGCCATCCCCGTGCTCACCCTCGGCCCGGAGCGGCTGGTGCCCGTGCTCCCCGACTCCTGGGAGGGCCCGGTCAAAGCCGTCGGCAACGCGCTCTACTCACCGCTGACCGGCCTGGTCCTGCTGCTCGCGCTCACGACGCTCTACAAGGTCGCGCTGCCGCTCAAGCCGCCGTGGTACCGCGGGCTGCCCGGCGCGCTGCTGGCGGCGCTGGTGTTCCTCGCCGGGACGACCGGGCTGCGCCTCTACCTCGACTGGATCGCCTCCACCGGGTACACGTACGGCGCGCTGGGCGCCCCGATCGCCTTCCTGCTCGTGACCTTCTTCATCGCCTTCGCGATCATCCTGGGCGCGCACCTCAACGCCTCGGTCCAGGCGCTGTGGCCGGCGCAGCTGCGCGACCGCCGCGGCCGCTGCGAGAAGCTCGGCCCCGGGACGCCCGCGCTGCGGCGGGCGGTGCACGAGAACCCCGCGGCCGCGGCGGCCCTGCTCCGCCAGCTCCACTGGCGGGTCGAGCCGCCGCCGAGCGACGCGGGGGATCAGCCGGTGGAGAAGTCGGCGCGGTAGCGGCGCTGCTCGTCGCGGACCGGCTCGCGCCGGTCCACCCGGAACTTCTCCACCGCCGACGCGCCCGACCCGTGGGCGTGCAGCGCCTCCTTGGTCGCGGCGAAGTTCGGGTGCTCGAAGTGGGCGGCCAGCGACGCCTCGTCCCGCCACCGCTCGACCACCTGGACGACGTCGTCGTCGACGGTGTCGGCGGTGAAGGCGTAGGCCAGGCAGCCCGGCTCCTCCGTTCGCGTGCGGTGCACCAGCGGCCGGATCGCGGCCAGCAGCTCCTCCCGCCGCGCGGGCTCCACCTGGATCGTGCCGACGATCAGGATCTCCACGCCGGCCACGCTAGCGGCGCCCGCCGTGTCCAGTCGTCGTCCACCGGGTTGCAAGAGCGCCGCCCCACCGTGGCGCCATGACGAACACCCCGAACCCCCCGACCCGGACCCTCGGCTGGCGGCTCGCCCTCGTGGCCGGCGGCGTCGCCCTGCTGGCCGGCGGCGCCCTGCACCCCGACGCCGAGGCCCGCGACTCCCTGCGCGAGGAGCTCGCGACCATGACCGCCGACCCGGCGTGGGTGCCCGGGCACGCGCTGCTCGTGGTCGGCATCGTGCTGGTGCTCACCGGCCTCTGGACGGCGTACCGGCAGCGGGTCTGGCCGCGCACGACCGACCGCGCGCTCGTGGTCGCGGTCGTCGCCTTCGCCCTGTACGCCGTCGAGACGGTCGTCCACCTGGCGGCGGCCGCCGACGCGCACGCCCTGCACCACGGGGACGCCGCGCCGGTCGCCTTCGCGCACATCGGCCTGGCCGCCGTCCTCTACCCGCTGAGCGGCGCGGCGCTGGTCGTCCTGGCCGTCACGCTGGGCCGGGCCCTCGGCGGCGCGGCGCGGTTCGCCGCCGTCCCGGGCGTCGTCGCCGGACTGGCGCACGCGGCGTCGGTGCCCCTCACCCTGCTCCTGCCCGACACGGAGTTCACGCCGGTCTTCGCCGCTGCGGGTGTGCTCATGGCGGTCTGGGCGATCGCGACCGGCCTGGTCGGCGCCGGGCGCCGCGCGCCGACGCCCGTGCGGGAGCTCGATCCGGTCGGCTGACCGAGGGCGACGACGGCGCCGGACTTGGGTCCGGCGCCGTCGTCGTGCCCCTAGCATCCGCGCCGTGCAGGTCCGGGTGCTCGGGGGGCTCGACGTCGCGCTGGACGGGGCGACGCCCGACCTGGGCGGGCCCAAGCCGCGGGCGATGCTGGCGCTGCTGGTCGCCGCGGAGGGCCGGCCGGTCTCGGTGGCGCACCTGGTCGACCAGATCTGGGGCGAGGACCCGCCCGCCCGCGTCGAGGCGTCGCTGCAGTCCTACGTCGCCCGGCTGCGCCGGGTGCTCGAGCCCGCGCGGCGCGCCCGTGCCACGGCCGACCGGCTGCGCACCCACCCCGGTGGCTACTCGCTGACGCTGGGGGTCGAGGACGTCGACGCGCGGCGGTTCGCCGACCTGGTGCGCCGCGCCCGCGGGGCCACCGGCGCGGCAGCCGAGGCGCTGTTCGACGAGGCGCTCGCGCTGTGGCGGGGCGAGCCCTACGCCGGGCTCACCGAGAGCTCCCCGTCGCTGGCCGCCGAGGCGGTCCGGCTCACCGAGCTGCGCCTCACCGCGCTCGAGGAGCTGTGGGAGCTGCGCCTGGGCCGCGACGACCGCACCGCGGCGGCCGAGCTCGAGCAGCTGGTGCGCCTGCACCCCTCCCGGGAACGCCTCTGGGGCCTGCTGGCCCTCGCCCAGTACCGGGCCGCCCGGCAGGCCGACGCGCTGGAGACGCTGCGGCGGGCGCGGGCGCACCTGGCCGACGAGCTGGGCATCGACCCCGGCCCCGCGCTGCGCGACCTCGAGGCGGCGGTCCTCCGGCAGGACCCCCAGCTGGCGCCCCGCCCGGCGCCGGCCCCGGAGCGCGTGCCGGACGAGCCGGTCGGCGCCCTCGGCCTGGTCGGCCGCGACGCCGAGCTCACCGCCGCCGGGCAGGCGCTGGCCGGCGCCGCCCGCGGGCGCGGCCGTGTCGTCCTGGTCAGCGGTGAGCCCGGCATCGGCAAGACCCGCTTCACCGAGGAGCTGCTGACCCGCGGCGCCGCCGCGGGCTTCCGCGTCGGCCGGGGCACCTGGGAGCCCGACGGCGGCCCGCCGCTGCAGGGCTGGACCGCGGCCGCGCGCGGCGCCTTCGGCCGCGACGACGTCCTCTCCCCCACCCGCGGCGCCGAGCGCGACGCCGCCGCCGAGAGCTACCGGCTCGCCGAGTCGCTGGTCGACGCGGTGGCCGCCGGTCCGCCGGTGCTGCTGGTCCTGGACGACGTGCACTGGGCCGACTCCGACAGCCTCCGGCTGGTCCGCCGGGTGGCCGCCCGGCTCGCCACCGTGCCGGCCGTGCTGGTGGTCGCGCTGCGGACGACGACCGCCGACACCCACGCCGCCGTCGCCGACCTGCTCGGCTCCCTGGCCCGGCTCGACCCGCTGCGGGTGGAGCTGGCCGGCATCGACGCCGGCGCCGTCGTGGCGCACGTGGGGGCGACCACCGGGGTCGAGGTCTCCGACGAGGTGGCCGCCGAGCTCGTCGCGCGGACCAGCGGCAACCCGTTCTTCGTCACCGAGGTGGTGCGCCTGCTGGCCGCGGAGGGCGCGCTCTCCCGTCCGGACGCGCCGGCCTGGCGGTCGGTGCCGCGGGGGGTGCGGGACGTCGTCCGGCAGCGGCTGGCGCAGACGCCGCCGGCCACCGCCGAGGTCCTCGCGGTCGGCGCGGTGGCCGGGCGCGCCTTCGACGTGACCGTGGTGGAGCAGGCGACCGGGCGGTCGGGGGCCGAGGTCGACGAGGCGGTGGAGACCGCGCTCGTGCTGGGCCTGGTCGAGGAGTCGGACCCCGGCCGCTACCGGTTCACCCACGCCCTGGTGCGCGACGCGGTCTACGAGACGCTGCGCGCGCCGGCCCGCGCCCGGGCGCACGCCCAGGTGGCGGCCGCCCTCGAGGACCGGCACGCCAGCCGGGTCGCCGAGCACGCCGCGGAGCTGGCTGAGCACTACCGGCTGGCCGGTCCGGCGCACGCCCGTTCGGCCTGGACCTTCGCCCGCCGCGCGGCCGAGGCGGCGGCCGCCCGGTCGGCGCACGAGGAGGCGCGACGGCTGTTCGCCTCGGCCGCGCAGCTGCAGGAGCAGGACGGCGCCGTCACCGACGCCGAGCGGGAGACCGTGACCCTCGGCTTGTCGCGGGCGCTGCGCCGGCTCGGCCGGCCGCTGGAGGCGTGGCCGCCGCTGGCGGCCGCCGGGGAGCTGCGGCTGCGCCGCGGCGAGCTGCGCCGCGCCGCGGAGGTGCTGCTGGAGATCACCGACGGCGCGGTGTGGGGCTGGCGGATGCGGGCCGACGTGGACCGGTCGGCGATCGAGCTGTGGCGGGCGGTGCTGGACGGCGACCTGCCGCCGGCGCTGCGGGCGCGGGTGGAGGCGGCGCTGGCGCTGGAGCACCTCTACGCCCCCGACGGCGCCGCCGCCGGGACGGCGCTGGCCGACGCGGCGCTCGCGCGGGCGCGCCGCGACGACGTCGGCACGGTGGACCGGATCGCCGTCCTGCACCTCGTGACCGCGCCGCTCTCCCGGCCCGGCCTGGTGCACCGGCGGACCGCCGTCGTCGACGAGCTCGTCGAGCTGCTCACGCGCACCGGGGACGGACCGGGTCTGGCCGTGGCGCTGACCCAGCGCGCGGTCGCGCGCGGGGAGGTCGGCCGGCTGGCCGAGGCGCGGGCGGACCTGCTGCGCGCCGAGCACCTGGCCGAGCAGCACAGCCTGCCCCAGGTGCTGCTCATCGCCGGCTGGGCGCTGGCGCTGCTGCGGCAGGTGCACGGCGACCTGGCCGGGGCGGAGCAGGACCTCGCCCGGCTGGCGCGGCTGGAGCAGACGCTGGCCATGCCCGGCGGCGGGATCACCGAGGGGCAGCTCGCCACGATCCGGGAGGCCCAGGGCCGCCTCGCCGAGATGGAGCCGACGCTCCGGCAGGTGGCCGCGCACCCGCTGAGCCCGCTGCGCGACCTGCACGCCCTGGCCCTGCTCGCAACCGGCCGGGACGACGAGGTGCGGCGGCTGCTCGGCCCGTGGGCGGAGCAGCCACCGATCCTCGACGACTACCTGTGGACCAGCCTCACCGTGCTGCGCGCGCGGGTGTGGCTGGCGCTGGGCGACGGCGACGCCGTCCGCGACCTGCGCCGGGCGCTGACCCCGTTCGCCGACGTGTTCGCCGTGGGCGGGATGTCGGCGCTGTTCTCCGGCAGCGTCGCGCACACCCTGGCCGAGCTGGCCGCCGCCGAGGGCGACCTCGCCGCGGCGCGGGAGTTCGGGGAGCTGGCGCTGCGGCGGCACCGCGACGCGGGGCTGCCGGAGTGGGCGGACCGGACGGAGAAGCTGCTGGCCCGGCTGGCCTGAGTCAGGGCGTCGCCGTGCCGTGGACGACCAGGGCGTGCCTGCGGAACGCGCGGCGGGCCAGCTTCGGGACCAGCCAGCGCACCGGCGGCGGCGCCGCGGAGAGCATGTGCGCGATGACGGCGGGGTCGCCCTCGTACTGGATCATGCCCATGACCAGCGACCTCTCCGCCCGGGGCGTGCTGGCGCGGGCGCGCACGCCCATCTCGGCCCACTCGGCCGCGGTCAGGGTGCGGGCGACGATCGGCAGCAGCCGCTCCTCCTCGGCGTCGAGGTGCTCGGCGAGGAGCACGTAGAGCTCGTCGAACAGGGCGGCGAGCCGGTCGCGGTCGGCCGCCGTGGCGGTGGCCACCCAGCGGGGGCGGAGCTCGCCGATCTGCGCGAGCCGGGCGTCGACCTTCTCGTGCTGCGCCTCCATGAGCCGCACGATCGGCGCCAGCTCATCGGGCACCCTCTCCAGCAGCACCGGCCAGAGCAGCTCGTCCTCGCTGGTGTGGTGCTGGTGCAGGCCCCGCCCGATGAGGTCGAGGTGCGCGTCGACCACCCGGGCGCGCGCCACGTCGCCGTCGGCCACGCGGCGGACGACGCCGCCGGCGAGCCGGAACTCGCGGCGGAAGAGCGTGTGGACGGTGTTCATCTCGCTGGTGTCGATCGGGGCGGTGGTGGCGGTCATCGCGGTCTCCTCGGTGCGTCGGGATTGCCTGCGCACACCGTCGTCCGCCCGGTTTGCACCCGTCTTGCAGACGGCTGGACGGAATGCGCGGGCACCCCGCGGGCACTACACAGGGCGTGACCGCCGCACCGCCGTCCACCGTGCCCCTCGACGACCGCTTCGCCCGGGAGCTGCCCGAACTGGCGCTGCGGTGGCAGGCCGACGAGGCCCCCGACCCGCAGCTGCTCGTGCTCGACGAGGAGCTGGCGGCGGAGCTGGGCCTCTCCCCCGACTGGCTGCGCAGCCCGGCCGGCGTCCGGTTCCTGGTCGGCAACGAGGTGCCGGAAGGCGCCACCCCGGTGGCGCAGGCCTACGCGGGGCACCAGTTCGGCTTCTACTCGCCGCGGCTCGGCGACGGGCGGGCGCTGCTGCTCGGGGAGATCGGCGGCCACGACCTGCACCTCAAGGGCTCGGGGCGGACGCCGTTCTCCCGCGGCGGCGACGGCCTGGCCGCCGTCGGTCCGATGCTGCGCGAGCACGTGGTCAGCACGGCGATGCACGCGCTCGGCATCCCGACGACGCGGTCGCTCGCGGTGGTGGCCACCGGCCGGCCGGTGCTCCGGGAGACGGCGCTGCCGGGCGCGGTGCTCGCACGCGTGGCGAGCAGCCACCTGCGGGTGGGCTCCTTCCAGTACGCGCGGGCGACGGGCGACGTCGACCTGCTGCGCCGGCTGGCCGACCACGCGATCGCGCGGCACCACCCCGCCGCCGCCTCCGCCGCCAACCCGTACCTCGCGCTGTACGAGGCCGTGGTGACGGCGCAGGCGTCGCTGGTGGCGCGGTGGATGCTCGTCGGCTTCATCCACGGCGTGATGAACACCGACAACATGACGATCTCCGGCGAGACCATCGACTACGGGCCCTGCGCGTTCCTCGAGGCGTTCGACCCGGCGACGGTCTACAGCTCCATCGACGAGACCGGCCGGTACGCCTACGGCAACCAGCCGGTGGTGGCGGAGTGGAACCTGGCGCGGTTCGCCGAGTCGCTGCTGCCGCTGATCGACGAGGACCAGTCGCGGGCGATCGAGCTGGCCGTGGCGGCGCTGGGCGGGTTCCGGCCCCAGTACAGCGCGGCCTGGTCGGCCGGCATGCGGGCGAAGCTGGGACTGCCCGAGGGGCTGGCCGACGAGGTCGCCGACGGGCTGGTCGACGAGCTGACCGATCTGCTGCGGGCCGGCCACGTCGACCACACCTCCTTCTTCCGGTCGCTGGGGGCAGCCGCCCGCGGCGACGCCGACCCGGCGCGCAACCTGTTCCTCGACCTGGCCGGGTTCGACGCGTGGGCCGCCCGGTGGCGCGCGCTCGGCCCGGACGCCGACGCCATGGACCGGGTCAACCCCGTCTACATCCCGCGCAACCACCTGGTCGAGGAGGCGCTGACCGCCGCGACCGACGGCGACCTGACCCCGCTGCGGGAGCTGCTGGAGGCGGTCACCCGGCCGTTCGACGAGCGCCCCGGCCTCGAGCGCTACGCCGTCCCCGGGCCGGAGAACTTCGCCGCCACCTACCGCACGTTCTGCGGGACCTAGGTCCCCGACGGGTGCGCGCCCCTCGGGCCGGTGGTGCTCCCGTGACACCGGTGGCGACGCTCCCGCGCGAGGTACTCGACGCCGGAGCCCCCGTGGCCCACTCTCTGGCCCCGCAGCGAGACCAGCTGACGGCGGAGGTGGGACGTGAAGGGCGAAGCAGGGATCGACTACCCGGAGGAGCGGGAGGCGGTGGACGTCCAGGCAGCGGGCCGCGACGACCTCGTGCAGAGCTTCGTGGAGCGGGTGGACGAGCGGGTGCTCGTGCTGACCGTGGGCGAGGACCGCACGCGGCGGCGCGTCCGCCTGGAGCCCGGCGAGCAGCTGGAGCTGATCTGGCGCGGCCCGGGTGAGATGCGTGTCCTGCCGACCGAGCTGGTCGGCGTGCAGCCGTCGGGCAGCCGCCCCACCTGGGAGGTGCGGCCGACCGGGCCGG
Source organism: Geodermatophilus sp. SYSU D00691 (assembly GCF_054050275.1). Classification (NCBI taxonomy): domain Bacteria; kingdom Bacillati; phylum Actinomycetota; class Actinomycetes; order Geodermatophilales; family Geodermatophilaceae; genus Geodermatophilus; species Geodermatophilus sp. SYSU D00691. The sequence goes on along the minus strand of NZ_JBJGYZ010000027.1, from coordinate 13,707 downwards.
CCGGCACCGGCCAACGCCGGTCCGCCGTCCGTGCCGCGTTCACCTTCGCGGTGGCCCTGCGCATCGGGGAGGTGGAGGTCGAGGCCACCGGCGTGGACCTGAGCGAGACCGGTCTGCGCTGCTGGCTGCCCCTCGCGTCGCTCGCGGAGGCCTCGGGCGAGGACGGCGGGAGCACCGCCGCAGCCGGGCCCGCCGAGGGGACCGCCGTCGTCGCCACCGTGCACCTGGGCTCGCACGAGGTCCCCGCCGACGCCGCCGTCGTCCGACAGCGCACCGGTGAGGGCGACCGCCTGGAGCTGTCCCTGAAGTTCGTCGGCCTCGACGACCGCCTCGCGGACGCCATCCGCCGCCGGGTGTTCGCCGAGCTGCGCGAGTCCCGGGCCCGCGAGCTGCGCTGATCCGGTCACCGGTCCCCGTCACCCGTTCGGGTGGTGGCGGGGTGCTTCGACGATCAGCGGGGGCAGCTGCCGGCCGAGGGGAAGGACGTGAAGGGGAACCCGGGGGTCGACTACCCCGCCGAGCGCGAGAGCGTCGACGTGGCTGCAGGCAGCCGCGACGACCTCGTGCAGAGCTTCGTCGACCGGGTGGGCGACGACAGCCTCGTCCTCACCGTCGGGGAGGACCGCGACCGCCTGCGCGTCCGGCTGGAGCCCGGCGAGTCGCTGGAACTGCTCTGGCAGGGGCCGAGCGGGATGCGCGTCGTCCCCACCGAGCTGGTCGCGGTGCGCACGGGCACCCGGCCTACCTGGGAGGTCCGCCCGACCGGCCCGGCCGCGAGCGGGCAGCGCCGGTCGGCCGTCCGCGCCCCGTTCACCTTCCCGCTGACCCTGCGGTTCGACGGCGCGTTCGTCGAGGCGACCGGGGTGGACCTCAGCGAGGCCGGCGTGCGCTGCTGGCTGCCGCTGGCGTCGTTCCCCGCCCGCGCCGCCGACGCGGGCGGGCCCGGGCAGACCGGGCCCGTGCTGGCCGAGCGGGCCGCGATCGCGATGACGCTGCGGCTGGGCGAGTCCGCCGTCGAGTGCGAGGGCGTGGTCATCCGGCGGCGCGAGGGCGAGGGCGAGCGCCTCGAGCTCTCCATCCGGTTCGCCGGGCTGGACGAGCGGCGGGAGGACGTCATCCGCCGCCGCGTCTTCGCCGAGCTGCGCGAGCAGCGGGCCCGCGGCATCCGCTGACCCCGCGCGACTCCTCGGTTGGCAGCCGGGTCGCGGGGTACGGGGCCTGGCACGGGGACGGACCGCCCACCGGCGGCCCGGCACGCCCTATGCCGAGGGGGACGACTATGGCACTGCCCGGACCCGACGTGGTCCCGAAGTGGGTCGGCAGGACGGTGGTCGACCAGGACGGCGCCGAGCTCGGCGTGTGCCGGGCGCTGCTGACCGACGACGCCACCGGCCTGCCGGAGTGGCTCTACGCCGAGGTCGGCGAGGCCACCGTGGTGGTCCCGCTGGTCGACGCGACCGAGGACGGCGACCGGGTCCGGGTGGCGTTCAGCGGGAACGTCGTCCGCGAGGCGCCGCCGCCCACCGGCGACACCGAGCACCTCTCCGCCGGCGAGGAAGCGGCGCTCTACCGGCACTACGGCATCGAGTACTCCGAAGAGGTCTCCGAGACCCTGCTGCCCGCCGACGAACCCGCTGGCGAACCCGCCGGCGGACCCGCCGGCGGGCCCACCGGTCCCGGCGGCGCCCGGCGCGGCGGGGCGGTGGCGGCCGCGCTGGCCGGCCTCGCGGGCCTCGCCGGACTCGCCGCCCTGGTCGCCGTCGTGCTCCGGCTGCGCCGGCGGCCCCGGCCGTCGGGCGGCCGGCCGGACGTGCGGGCCCTCGCGCTGCCGGTGGCGACGGCCCTCGGTCGTGCCGCCGGGGCGACCGGCCGGGGTGCCGTCACCGCGGCGGCCTCGGCCGTGGCGCTGGGCCAGCTGCTCGGGACGGCGACCCTGCCGCTGCTGTCGGCCACCGGCCGGCTCCTCGCCCGGGGCGCCGACGCCGGGGCGGCCGGCGTGGTGCAGGCCGCCGGTGCGACCACCCGGCTCGCCGGGGCGGTCGCACCCGTGGTGGCGGCGCGCGCGGCCGAGGTGGGCCACGCCGGCGTGGAGGCCGTCCAGCGGCTGGGCCGGACCGTCGACGTCGTCCCCGAGGCGGTGGCCGAGACCGGTGAGCGGCTGCAGAAGGAGGGTCGCAAGCTGACCCGCCGCGTCTCGCTGGGGCTCGGGCTCGGCACGGGGTACGTGCTCGGCGCCCGCGCGGGGCGGGAACGGTTCGAGCAGATCAAGCAGGCCGCCGTCGGCCTAGCGGAACGCCCGGAGGTCCAGCAGGTGCTGGGCAGGGTCGGGAGGGGGCCGCGGCCGGGGGCCGGCGCCACCACCATCGACGTCGTCGGCGGGCCACCGCTGGTCGACGACGGCACCGCCGTGGTCACCCCGGTCGAGCCCCTGCTGCCGCCCGACCCCCTCGACGGACCTCCCGGAACTCCCCCGGGCAGCTGAGCTGCAGGTAACGTCCGGCGCCGCGACCGTGTCGACGGAGGGGTGCCAGGACGCATGGCGGCGAACGCGCGGATCGGGCCGGTCGAGCGGGCGACGAACCGGTCGTGGGACGACTGGCTGGCGTTCATGGACGGCATCGGCGCCCGGGACCTCGACCACCACGAGATCGCGCTGAAGGTCTACGCGGAGCTCGAGGGCACCATCGACCAGCTCGGCTGGTGGACCCAGGCCGTGACGGTGGCGTACGAGCAGCACATCGGCCGGCGGATCCCGGGCCAGCGCCCGGACGGCACCTTCCAGATGAGCGTGAGCAGGGCGACCCGGCTCGGGATGGACGAGCTGATGGACCGCTGGACGGCCTTCGCGGCGGCCGACGACACCGTGCAGGGCGTGATCGTCGGCGGGACGCTGCGGGTGAGCGGCACCGACCGGCGGATCACCTGGCGGGCCAAGGCCGCGGACGGCTCGGCGGTCACGGTCACCAGCGAGCCGAAGAAGAACGGCACCGCCTCGATCATCGCCACCCAGATCGGGCTGCAGACGCTCGGGCTCAACGACGAGGCCCGCGAGCGCTGGGCCGCCGTCCTGGCCCGGTTCCTCGACGGCGTCGGCTGAGGCGGACGGCCGCCGCGGCCGCCAGCGTGCCCAGCGAGTTGGTGGCCAGGTGCAGCAGCACGGGGGCGAGCAGGCTGCCGCTGCGCAGCCGCAGCCGGCAGAAGAGGACGCCGGCGGCCGCCGTCCCGGAGCAGCCCAGCAGCACCGCGCCGGTCGTGCGGACCGGCCCGCGGACGACGTCGTTGGCGGCCAGCGCCTCGTACGTCGGGCGGACGTGCCAGATCCCGAAGAGCGCGGAGTCCGCCGCGACGGCCGCGCGCTGCGTCAGCAGGCGCTCGAGCGCGGCCAGCAGCACCCCGCGGAAGGCCACCTCCTCCCACAGGACGGTGCCGAGCGGGACGCGGACGAGCGTCTGGTGGGCCACCTGCGCGCCGTCGAGCGCGCCGACCCGCGCGTCGGCGAGCAGCGGGCGCAGCGCCGGCACGGCCAGCGCGGTCGCGTAGCCCGCCGCGACGGCGGCGGCGGGGGGTCCACCTCCGCGGAGCCCGGCGCGCAGCCGTCGCCGGGACAACCCCAGCTCGTGCCAGGTCAGCCCGGCCGCCCGGCCCGCCGCTCCCACCGCGGTCGCCGCCGCCAGGTTGGCGACCACGTACGACCCGGGCAGCCGCGGGACGACCAGGTTGTTCCACGCGGTCAGGACGACGGCGAGCCCGCCGGCCAGACCGAGGACCCGGCGTCGGCCTCGTGCGCGAGCATGCACCGGTGGTGTCTTCCCGCGGCACGCGTCGGCTCACCACGCTGCTCGGCGTGCCGTGCACGGCGGCGGTGGCCGTCGCCGGCGAGCTGTCGACGGGCGCGCTGATCGCGGTGGCCGGCGCCGGCCTCGCCCTGGCGGCCGTCGGGCTGGCGCAGCGGGCCGGCCGGGCTGCCCCGCCGGTCGGTCGGCGCGGCGTCCCGTGGCTGGTCCTGCTCCTGGCGGCGGTCGGCTGGGAACTCGTGCTGCTGGGGGTCGACGGGCTCCCGACGCTCAGCGACCTGCTGGACCCGGTCCTCGCGCACCCCGCCGTCCGGGGAACGGCCACGGTCGGCTGGCTGGTGCTCGGCTCGTGGCTGCTCCTCAGGCCGGGCCACGAGGACCGGCCGTGAGCGGATCCGCCGTCAGCCTGACGGGGTTCGCCGTGCTGCTCGCGGCAGCCGTCGCGCTGGAGGTCGCGGGCCGCCGCCGGCCCGGGCGGACGCCGACGGCCGGTCAGGCTGCGGGGGCCGCCATGCGGACGGCTCCCGGGCGGCTGGTGGTGCTGGCCGGCTGGCTCTGGCTCGGCGTGCACTTCCTCGCACGCTAGAAGCGGTAGTGCAGGACGATGGTGCCCTTGCGCGACCAGGCCGTGCTGTGCGCCGACAGCCGGTAGTACAGGCGCAGCACGGGCGGGAACTGCGCGATCTCGGGTTCGCGGCTGAGCAGTATCTCCCTGACCAGCCGCAGCCGGGGGTTCCAGCCCTCGAGCTCGCTGGGGTCGTCGATGCCGGGGAACCGGAGCAGACCGGAGACCCCCTTGGTGCCGGGGGTGTGCCTGGTCGCCCAGATGGCGAACTTCGGGTAGCTGTTGAAGACGACCTCCCCGCTGGGGAAGTAGTCGATCAGCCGGTCGAGCAGGGTGACGACCTCCTCCCGGTCCAGGAACCCGATCAGGCCGTCGGCGACGACCACGGCCGGGCGGCCGGTCGGGACGGCGTCCAGCCACCCCGCTGTGGTGACGTCGGCGCTGATCGCGTGGGCGTTCGGGCGGTCCGGGACCAGGCCCGCCCGGGCCTCGACCACCGCGGGGAGGTCGACGTCGTACCAGTCCACGGTGGACGGCGGGTCGAGCCGGACGGCACGGGTGTCGAAGCCCGCGCCGAGGTCGAGCCCCACGGCGTCCGGGTGCCGGGCGAGGAACGCCGAGACGACCTGGTCCATCTTCTTCGCCCGGAGGGCGGCGTTGAGCCGCAGGTTGGTGTCGATGTGCAGCCGCTCGTGGTCGTAGCCCAGCGTGCGGACGATCTCGTCGGCCATCGCGTCGCCGAGCACCGGGTTCGGCGAGCGGTTGTCCAGCGCCCGGCAGCAGAGCGTCACGAACAAGCTGTCCTCGAGCGGCGTGAACGCCGGCAGTGTGGTGGCCATGGGTCCGGCCCTTCCCGGTCGTCGCGGCTGCGGCCCCCTCCCGCCTCTCCTGCACGGCCACCCAAGCGCAGCCGGCGCACCCCGGGGCAGGGCGCTAAGACCCTGTCCCGGTTGGCCGGCGCGCTGCGCGGGCAGAACTCCTGGCGACCCAGCTCGTCGATCCAGGAGATGCCATGACCCGGTCCACCCGCGTCCGCCCGCTGCGCGCCACCGCGGCCGCCTTCGCCATCGCCGCCGCGTCGCTCACGACGGTCGCCTGCGGATCGGACGTCGTCGACGACGGCGTCGAGCAGAACGTCGAGGACACGGTCGAGGACGCCGAGCGGGAGGTCGAGGAGGGCACCGACGGCGGGGAGGGCGACGGCTGAGCAGGGGCCGCCCGGCGGTCCAGCCCCCTCACGGGGCGTGGACCGCCGCGGCGGCGTCGGAGGGAGTGCCCGAGCAACCGCCGCGGAGGCATCATGGACCTCCCTCGGCCCCCGATCCGGCAGGGGCGCGGGCACCTCTCCAGGAGGAACGCCATGAGGTCTCGAGCCGTCCGGCCGGCAGCCACGGGAGCCACCGCGACCGGGGCATCGGCGACAGGAGCCCGGAGCATCGCCTTCGCGTCCGTGCTCGCCCTCGCCTCGGGGGCCTCGGCCTTCGGCGCCGTGGCGATCTGGCACCTGGCGATCCGCAGGCTCGCGATCGAGCGGATGAGGGTGGGCTCGCTCGAGATCGACGACCTGAGGGTGCGCCACCTGCACGTCCTCGAGCAGAGCTGACCGACCGGCCGTCGGTCCGCCACCCGTGAGCGTCCCCGAGGAACCCGACACGCGGTACGCGCGCCTCGGCGCCGAACGCATCGCGTACCAGGTGGTGGGCAGTGGACCGCCCGACCTGGTCCTGTCGGCAGGGACCTTCACCAGCATCGACCTGGACTGGGAGGACCCGGCGACGGCCGCCATGTACCACCGGATGAGCCGGTTCTGCCGGCTGATCCGGTTCGACCGCCGCGGCTCGGGTGCCTCGGATCCGCTGCCACTGCGCTCCCTGCCGCCCTGGGAGTCGTACACGGAGGAGGTCCTCGCGGTCATGGACGCCGTCGGCGCACGCCGGGCGGCCGTGATGGGCGTGTTCGACGCCGGCCCGATGGCGGCCCTGTTCGCCGCCACGCACCCCGACCGGACGGTCGCGCTCGTGCTCGCGAACACCGCCGCACGGATCCTCCGTTCCGACGACTACCCCATCGGCACCGATCCGCAGCGCGCCGCCGCCGTGGTCGACCAGGTGGCCGCCACGTGGGGGTCCGAGGAGCAGGTGCACCTCCAGGTGCCCAGCCGGTCCTCCGACGAGCGGTTCCGCCGGTGGTTCGCCCGCTACACCCGCAGCATCGCCAGCCCCGGCGCCGTCCGCGCGTACCTGACCGCGATGCTGGAGGTGGACGCGCGCCCCGCGCTGGGCAGCGTCCGCGTGCCGACCCTCGTCATGCACCGCAGGGACTACGCCATGTACCGGATCGAGCATGGCCGGTACCTGGCCGACACCATCGCCGGCGCGACCTTCGTCGAGCTCCCGGGCCGCGACGGTCCGTTGGCCTGGGAGCACCCCGAGGCGGCGGTGGACGCGATCGAGGAGTTCCTCACCGGCGCACGCGGCAGCACCTCGGCGGAGAGGGCCCTCCTGACCATCGTGTTCACCGACGTCGTCGGCTCGACGGGGATCGCGGACCGTCTCGGGGACCAGAGGTGGCGCGAACTGCTCGACCGGCACGACGACACCGCCCGGCAGGTGGTGACGGCATTCGGCGGCCGGCTCGTCGAGACCGCCGGCGACGGTGTGCTGGCCACCTTCCCGGGTCCCGGTCGCGCGATCGAGGCCGCCCTCGCCCTCCGCGATGCCTGGCGCAAACTGCGCCTGGACGTGCGGATCGGCGTGCACACGGGCGAGGTGGAGCTGCGGGGGCCCGGCATCGGCGGGATCGCCGTGCACATCGCGGCACGTGTCATGCAGGCGGCCGGGGCCGGCGAGATCCTGGTCTCGCGGACCGTGCGCGACGTGCTCGTCGGATCCGGCATCGTCCTCGACGAACGGGGCCGGCGTGCGCTGAAGGGCGTGCCGCAGGAGTGGGAGCTGTTCTCCGTCGCGTCCTGATCCGCGCTCGGCCTCAGCCGAACTGCCGGTCGAACGCCTCGCGGACCCCGGTCACAGCGGCGACCACCCGGAGGTGCCGCCCGGTGACGCCCTCGCTCCAGACCCCCCGCTCGGCGTGCGGCCAGGCGTACGCCGGCGCCCCGTCGTCCAGCAGGTCGGTCAGCCCCGGTTCCCCCAACGCGGCGGCCGAGAACTCGTAGAGGTCCGGGAGCCGGGGCGCGATCGCCCCGTAGTCCAGCGCGCGGGCCAGGGGCTGCTCGCGGGCGATCGCGTCCGTCAGCGGCACCTGCAGCGGGTACGAGCTCGGGAAGGAGCGGCGCAGGTCGAGGAACAGGCACACGGTGGGCCCGCGCGGATCGGCCAGCACCGGTCCCAGAGCCGCCAGGGGCCCCAGGGCGAGACGCGGTCGGGCCACGAGCGCGTGGGTGTAGAGGACGCGCAGCAGGGCCACGTTCATCATGAAGCGTTCCGCCGGGAGCTCGGCCGCCGCGAGGTCCTCGTGCGCCAGGTAGGCGCCCACGATGCTGGCGTTGTGGGCGCGGTACCAGGCCGCGGGACCAGGGGCACGGAGGAACCGTCCCCACAGCTCGACGCTGACCGCGCTCGGTGTCCCGGGTGCGCCGGCGGTCAGCAGGTCGGCCTCCACCTTGTCCCGCAGCAACCGGTCGTTGACCGCCCGCCACCAGGGGCTGCCCGGCCGCCGGCCGGCAACCGGCGCGAGCACGCCCCTGCTCAACTCCCACCGCAGGAAACCGAGCTCGGCCGCGGCATACCGTCTCCGCGGCCCGGAGGCGTCCCGGTAGAACCGCGCCGCGACCTCGTACCGGCCGGCCGGCTCGTCCCGGACCCGCGCCACGGCCCGGGTCGCTGCCGCGGCCGCATCAGCCATCGCACGCCGTCCAGTCGGGTCGGGCTCATCAGGGTGTCGCACCGGCGGGTGCGGCGGCATCATGCGGAACCGCGGGGGCCGATCTCCGGGAGGGACGCCCATGCTGTCCACCGAGTCACGGATCCTCGCCGCGGTCCTCCTGATCGCCGTCCCCACCGTCGAGCTCGGCGGTCTGGCGCTGCTGGCCATGCTCACGCGCCGCGATCCCGGCTTCGTCGGCAACCCGCTGCGGCAGGGGATGTTCCGCGCCGGGCACGCGCACGCCGGGGTGTGGATCGTGCTGGCGCTGGTGGCGATGCTCTACGTCGACCAGGCAGACCTCGGGTCAGGACTGGCCTGGGTGGTGCGGATCTGCTTCGCGGCCGCCCCCATCCTGATGCCGCTCGGCTTCTTCCTCTCGGTCACCTCCCCCGATGCGCAGCGCCCGAACGGTGCGATCGCGCTCGTGTACGCAGGAGGTGCCGTGCTCGCGGTGGGGGCGATCACCCTCGGGATCGGCCTGCTGGTCGCCTGACGAGGTGCAGGGCGCGAGCGGATGCCGGGAACGTCAGGACCCCTCACCCGCGGCGTAGGTGACCGATCGGCCCTCGAGGCGGTCGAGGGCCTCGGCGGCGAGGTGGGAGCCGAGCCGGATCAGCTCCCCGGCCTTGTGGAAGTCGAGGGTCCGGCAGGCGGACCGGGGGACGCTGACGAGGACGTCGGGCGGGTGGGCGGCGAGCGTGTGCCGCAGCACCGTCGTCCGCAGGGCGTTCAGGGACAGCTCGATCACGTCGAGCGTCCGCAGCCCGGGGGGCAGCGCGTCGGCGACGGGGCCCGTCGCCTCGCTCGCGGCCCGGTCGGGCGGGGACGTGCGCCAGGGGCGGACGACGTCCCGGCGGGAGCCGTTCCGGCGCCGGGGGGCCGCGTGCGGCACCTCCGCGGGGACGCGGTGCGCGCCGGTCACCGCGACCGCCACGGTGAGGTCCGCCCGGGCCGCGAGGGTGGGCGCGATGGGCAGCGGGTTCACCAGGCCGCCGTCCGCCAGCACCCGGCCGTCCACGACCACCGGGGTCATGAAACCCGGGAGCGCGACGGAGGCACGCAGGGCGGCGTCGAGCGGGCCGTCCCGGAACCACCGCTCCTCGCCGGTCCGGAGGTCGGTCGCGACCGCGGTGAACGCGACCGGCAGGTCCTCGATCCGCGCGTCGCCGGTGAAGTCGCCCAGCTTGGCGAAGAGCCGCCCGGCCCGGATGGCACCCGGCGCGCCGGGGGCGAGGTCGTAGAGGCGCAGCACGTCGCGGTGCGTCAGGCTCCGCACCCAGGCCGCGAACCCGTCGAGGGTGCCGGCGGCGTAGACGCCCCCGACGAGGGCGCCCATGGAGCTGCCGGCGACGCTGACGACGTCGTAGCCGCGGTCCTCCAGCACCTGGAGCACCCCGATGTGGGCGAACCCCCGGGCGCCCCCGCCGCCGAGCGCCACGGCGACGCGTGGGCGGCGCGGGACGGCTCCGTGTGCGGGCACGGCGCCGACCCTGTCCTGCACGGTCTCGGCAGGCGTCACCCCGCCAGGGTGACAGCTCCACCCCGGGACGTGTGGGTCCAGTGGTGCGGGAGTGACGACCGGCGGACCCCTGAGGCGCTCGGAGGGGATGACGGGAGGAGAGCTGACCGACTCAGGGAGGGCACGCATGCCGGATCAGACGTGGGGCAGCACCCAGGACGGCGAGGAGCCCCAGCTGGCGGCGATCCAGCACGGCTACGAGCTGGCGAAGGCGCACATCGCGAGCGCCACCGCCACGGAGGAGGTCGACGGCGGGGTCCCGGACACGATCGCGCTCGACGTGGCGCTCCCCAAGCCGCCGCTGACCGTCTCGCGGGGCGTCCGGGCGCCCGAGGTGGGCGGCGCGCCGCCGACCGCAGGGCCTCGGCACCGACGGCCCCGCTGGGGTTCCGCGCTCCTGCCCCGGCTGTTCGGGCCGGGCCTGCCGGCGTCGTAGGCCGGCCCCGCCACGGCCGCTGCCTAGCTCTCCGCGTCGCCCGCAGGCTGACCACTGCGTGCGGTCCACACGTTGGGCACGGAGCTGGTGCCGGCCGTCAAGCGGTACGCCTCGGCCAGCTCGTGCAGGAGCGCGGCCTTCTCGCCCGGCCGCATGGCAGCCTTCATGTTCGTCTCCGCCTGGCCCGCGATCGCGGTGAACAACGCGTCCTGCGCCCTGCGCTTCGCCTCGCTCATGGAGTACGCCTTCCTCGGTCGTGCGTCGGTCGTCCCGGTCGGACGAGCATCGCCGTAGGGGCGTCCGCCTGCTGCGGACCGCGCACCGGTTCACCCCATCGAGCGCTCGACGGTGACCGGCTGCCGCCGGCGCCCCCCACCGCGACCTGCTCCGGCACCGGGCCGAGTGGTGACGCAACCGCGTCCGGTCGGTCGCCGACGGCGGGGACCGGTCGACTGCGGAGGCATGGCGTGTGAGCTGAGGGACGACCACGTCCACGACGTCGCCGTCCTGCATGTCACCCGGCTCAGGAGTTCGCCGTGCAACTACACCGCTCCGTGGTGGACTCGTCCTCGCCCACAGCGCACCCGACCGTCCCTGCCCTCACCGAATCCAGGGCTGCCCTGGAGGACTCCACGTACCGCCGCTGGGGCTACGCCATGCTCTTCGCCGGCTCGCGGTTGGGAGAGGCCCGCACGAATCAGCCCATCAAGGGCAACGTCCTCAGCGTGGACAGGCAGCGCCTGCCGGACGGGGGCGGGCCGGCCCGAGCCGGCCCGCCACCTTGCTGGAACGACCTTCGGTCAGTCGATGTACGACCTGATCCAGTCGAGGACCTCGGGCACGTCGATGCGGTGGTTCAGCGACGTGATCCGACCGCAGAGGTTGCCCTCGAAACCGACTCCGTAGCCACCGGTGTGCACCGCCACGATCGTGTCGGTCTCCGCCACGAAGATCCCCGACCCGGAGTCGCCAGGGCAACCGCTGCCCTTGGTGGGCGACGGCGCCTGCCCGAGGATCAGCCACAGCGGGTCGAGGGTGCCGACCGCACCGCGGCTCGGGTTGTAGCGCTGCGTCGACACCCGGCGGACGAAGTCGACTGTCGGGTCGAATCCGTTGCCGATGTGGGCCTTGCCGTTCACCCCGTAACCGACGTCATTGAACCGGACGGCCGTCTGCCCGGTGGTGCCGATCAGCTCGTCGACCACTTCGGGCTCGGGCAGGTCGGCCGGCTCGATGCCGGTGACCGGCTCGTCGAGGAACACGAGGCCGTAGTCGTAGGTGAACGGCCACTCCTCCTCCACGTACTCGGGGTGAGTCACCCAGTCCGTCGAGGTGTACCAGTTGCCCTCGCCCTCGATGATCTCCCACGTCTCCAGGTCGACCGCCGCCTCCGTGTCGAAGGTGACGTACACCGTGCCCACGTTCTCCTCGTCGAAGAAGTCGGTGCAGTGCCCTGCGGTCAGGACGACGTCCTCGTCGATGAGCGTGCCCGAGCAGAAGCCCACTCCGGGAACGAGCACCAAGCCGCTGTACGGATGGCCCTCGCCGTCCGGCTGACCTCCGACCACCGCGGCTGCCGGAATGACGCCGGTGACGAGCAGGGCCGCTCCTGCAATGGCCGGTACGAGCAATCGACGCATGGATCTCCCCCTCGAGATCAGCCGCCCGCCCGGACGCCCTTCGCTCCAGTCGCGACGGAGTAGACGGGCCACGGCGGTCGAGCCGCCGCAGCCCGGCGCACGGTAAGCCGGAGAAGCACGCGACGCGCCGGGGGGACGGACCACCCCTCAGGGGCGTGGGCACGAGCGACGCGCGTCGTTCACCGACGGTGACGCGGCCGCCGCTTCCGGCTCTGTCAGCCCGCTCCGGCAGCGCGCCACTCCAGTCGCCGGCGCAGCAGGACGTCGAGGTCGAACACCTCGCCGTCCCCGGCTCCCCTACCGACGACCAGCGGGGGGTGCCGGGTGGACGTGCGCCGTCCGCCAGCGGCCGAACTGCACCGGCGGCACGTTGAGCACGTGGAGCCTGCCGTCGGTGTCGATGCCGACGGAGCAGTAGCGCTTGAGGTACCAGCCGACGACGCCGGTGCTGTGGCGGCCGACGCCCGACCATGGGCGGGCGGTCAGCTCCTCGGTCGGGAGGCCCATCTGCTGCACCTGCTCGACGGACCGGTCGATCAGGACCTGGGCCTCGTCCGACTCCTCCTGCTCACGGCGGCGCTGCGCCTGCGCGTGGTGCGCGGCCCGCTCCGACTGCTCGGCCCGGCGCCGCGCGGCGTCCTCCACCATCGACGACCTCCGTCCCGCCGGATCATGGATGCCCCGCCGTCAGACGTTGAAGCGGAACTGATCACCCCAGGTCACTGAACTGCGCGAACTCTCGTAGGGGCCCGCTGACCTGGGTGAACCCCTTCCGGCAGTTGTCATCGCTTCCCGCGATCTATCGACGTCCTGTGCCATGGATGTGCCATCGGCGAACGCCGAGCCGCCACCTGCTACACAAGTTCTGAAACGGAGACGGCCCCGTCCGGGCGCAACCGGACGAGGCCCGCCCCCCTGCTCCACGCGTGACTAGACCCGGGGAGACCAGTCAGAACTGTCCACCCGGGTTGTTGAGGATCTCTTGCGGTTTCGTGGCGCTCGGCGTGCGTCCTCGGCCTCACGGTTGACCTTGGCGCCGGAGAGGCCGGACCAGCCCGAGGGGAGCACCGTGACCGTCCAGACAAGGCGCGCTCACCGCCGTCAGACCCGTAAGGTCCTCGCCGTTCTGGCCGCCGTCGGGGTTGCCGCTTCTGTTGCCGGACTGGCCACCTACGGCGCCTTCACTGACAGCACCTCAGTCGCCACGACCGTGCAGTCGGGCATCCTGTCGCTCGACGTAGGCGCGCCGGGCGGCATCCCGCAAACCATTCCGGTGTCCACGACCGGGTTCGTGCCGGGCGACTCTCTCACCCGGGCACTCAACCTCGAGAACGACGGCACCGTGGCCTTGTCCTCGGTCAACCTGGCCACCACCGCCGGCTCCTCGAGCGCACTCACTACCGACCGAATCAACGGGCTGCAACTCACCCTGCAGCAGTGTTCCCGGGCCTGGACGCGGGGCGGCACCGATCAGCTACCGACCTACACCTGCGACGGCACGCAACGGACGTTGTACTCCGGACCGATCCTCAGCACGGCGGCGTTGCCGTCGCCGAACAGCCTGCAGCCGGGTGGTACCGACAACATGATCTTCACGATCTCCCTACCCACCAGCGCTGGAGCGATCGACGCGATGCAGGGCCTGACCGCGAACGTGAACCTTGGCTTCACCGGAGTCCAAGCGGCCGGCACCGCTCGCTGAGAGGCGCGCTGAGCCCCCCGCCGACATACCTCTGTCCGCGAGGGGCTCAGACATCCCATGGTTCCTCGGGTCAAGCCGCCGCGGTCGTGACCTCGGGCCAAGCGGTGCTCTCGTCGTATGTGGTTGTGGTCTTGAGGCAGCCGTGGAGGATGCCGACGAGGCGGTTGGC
>NZ_JBJGYZ010000026.1:0-88471 GCF_054050275.1 Geodermatophilus sp. SYSU D00691 | reverse complement strand
CAGCCGGGCCCGGCGCGGGTGCAGCGGCACCTGCGCCGCGGCGACCGGGCTGCCGTCCGGGTGGACGAGCAGCGGTGCACCGTCGTCGGCCGGCAGGCCGAGCGTGGACCGCCGCCGGCGCAGCCGGTCGAGCTCCGGCGACGGCGGCACCGCCCCGAGCGTGAGCCCGGCCAGCTCGTCCGGGCCCACACCGGCGTCCACCAGCGGGCGGGCCACCCGGTCCTGCCCGGCGACGACGGCCTTCTCCAGGAAGTACCGCCGCAGCTCGTGCAGCTCGGCGTCGGCCTCGCCGGAGAACGTCCCGGTGAACCCCGCCTGCGCCGCGACCCCGCCGTTGATCTCGGCCGACGCGTGGTGGTCGTCGAGGACGATCTCCGCGCGCGTCACCCCCGGCACCGCGCTCACCGCGTCGTGGGCGTCGGCGACCATGAGGAAGGAGAAGTTCGGCGCGCAGAAGAACGTCGGCAGCCGCAGGTGGACCGACGCGACGCCGTCGCCGGAGACGGTGCACGACGCCACGAAGTCGAGATCCGTGACCGGTTCGTCGAGCTCCGGGTCGAGCACCGTCCCCAGCGCCTGCCAGACGGCATCGCGGAGGTTCACGCCGGCGACCCCGCGGCGGCGGCCTCGGTCAGCAGCTGCTCGCCGGGCTGCTCGATGTCCCCGGCCGTCGTCGGCAGCTGGCACTCGGCCGGCACCTCGATGCCGTAGAGCTTCGCCGCGTTGAGACCGAGGATCTTCTTCTTGGTGGCGGTGGTCAGCCGCGGGTAGTCGCTGAACGCCTCGTCGTCGGGCATCTGCCAGTCGACGAAGCCCTCGATCTGCCACTTCGGCGTCCAGATGTTGTAGTCGCTGCCGAACGTCATCCGGTCCTCGCCGACCCAGAACAGCAGCTCGCCCATGACCTTCGCGAAGAACTTCGGGCGGGCGTGCATGAGCGCCCCGATGACCACCGAGCAGCCGGCGTAGACGTTCGGCTCCTGCACGGCCATGTAGGCGAAGTCGTCGATCCGCGGGATGCCGGCGTGCTCGATGATGAAGTTCAGGTCGGGGAAGTCGGTCGCGGTCTGGTCGACGTCCTCCATCGAGAACGCGTCCTTGTTCAACGGCCAGATCGTCGGGCCCTTGTGCGCGTGGATGTTCGTGATGCCGAGCTCGCGGCACTTCTCCAGGAACCGGTAGGACTCCTTGTCCGTCAGCTTCCACCCGCGGGAGCCGTTCTCGTGCCACTCCGCGGTGTAGAGCTTCACGCCCTTGAGGTTCCAGCGGCGGGCGTCCTCCTCCAGCTGCCGGAGCCCGGCGTCACCGTCGCGGGGGTCCCACCGGCCGTTGACGATGAACTTGTCCGGGTGCTTCTCGAGCAACGACCCGTTCTGCTCGACGGTGTTGAAGCCGTCCTTGTACCAGTACTTCAGGTACGTGGACTGGAAGACGGCCTTGTCGACGTGGCCCTCCTCGAACACGTCGCGCATCAGGTCCTCTTCGGAGACCTTGAGGTAGTGCTCCCAGTCCCAGTGGGTCTCCGGCGGGGCCAGCTGGTGGTAGCCGTAGAAGCAGTCGATCCAGCCCTTCGCCAGGTTCTCCCGCCCCTCGACCCAGTTCTCGCGGCTGGCGTCCCAGAAGTGCATGTGGGCGTCGACGACGAAGTACTTCTCGCCATTCTTCTCGTACATGAGGACACACCTCTCGCGTCGCTGCAGCAGGGGAACGGGCAGATCAGGGCGGTGCCGGGGGGAGTCAGGGGACGAGGATGGCGCGGCCGCGCACCTTCCCCGCGTCGAGGTCGTGCAGGGCGTCCACGGCCCGGTCGAGGGGGTACTGCTGGGTGTGCAGGGTGACCTTCCCGGCCTGCGCGAGCACCATCAGCTCGGCCAGGTCGGAGTAGGTGCCGACGATGTTGCCGACGACGTTCTTCTCGCCGGCCACGAAGTCCAGCGTCGGGATGCGCAGCTCGCCGCCGTAGCCGATGACGTACAGGGAGCCGCCCGGCCCGGTCATGTGCCAGCCGTCCATCTCCGCGCCCTGCTCGGCGACGAAGTCGAAGACCACCGTCGCCCCGCCCCCGCTGAGGTCGTTGACCGCGGCCACGTGGTCGCCGTCGGCGACCACCGTGTCGTCGGCACCGATCTCACCGGCCAGTTTCAGCGCGTCGGGGTTCTTGTCGACGACGACGACCCGGGTCCCGGTGAGCGCCTTGAGGCACTGGATGCCGATGTGCCCCAGCCCGCCGGCGCCCTGCACGACCGCGGTCGTCCCGGGGTGCAGCAGCGGCACGGCCTTGCGGACCGCGTGGTAGGCGGTGATGCCGGCGTCGGCCAGCGCGGCGACGTCGGCCGGGTTGGTGTCCGCGTCGAGCTTCACGCACGCCCGGGCCGTGGTGCGCAGGAACTCGGCCATGCCGCCGTCGTTGTTGGACAGCCCTGGGAAGAAGGCGTTCTCGCAGTGCATGTCGTCGCCGCGGCGGCAGGCCGCGCACAGCCCGCAGCTGGGCTGCGGGTGCAGGATGACCGTGTCGCCGACGGCGACGTTGGTGACGCCCTCGCCCACCTCGTGCACCCAGCCGGCGTTCTCGTGACCGATCACGTAGGGCAGCTCGGGGTTCTGGATCTCGGCCCACTGGCCCTCGAGGATGTGCAGGTCGGTGCGGCAGACGCCGGCGCCGCCGATCTTGACGATCACGTCCAGCGGGCCCTGGAGCTTGGGCTCGCCGATGTCGTCGATCGAGGGGTCTTCGTGGTAGCGGTGGACGCGGACGGCTCGCATGCGCGCTCCTCGGGCTCGGCGACCTCGTGAACGGCAACGTACGGATCCCCGGCTGTGGCGTGCGTCTCAACTTGAGACACGGCCACCGACCGCTTCCGGCGCCGAGAGCAGGACCGCTTGCGGCGCCGGAAGCGGAGGTGGGGCTCAGCCCATCGAGGGGCCGAGGCCCAGGGACTGCGGCGTGCTCGGGTCGGGCGAGGGCTGCGGGATGCCCTCGTCGAGCTGGCCGAACTCGGTCATGAGCGACTTGTTCCAGGGCGTCTGCTCCTCGGCCACCAGCGAGTTCGTCGTCAGCACGAGCCCGGCCACCGAGGCGCCGTTCTGCAGCGCCGAGCGGACGACGCGCAGCGGGTCGATGACGCCGAGGTCGACCAGGTTGCCGTAGCGGCCCTGCAGGGCGTCGAAGCCCTCGTCGACCGCCATCGAGGAGACCTGCTTGACGACCTCCTCGGCGTCGTAGCCGGCATTGGCCGCGATGAGGTGCACCGGTTCGGTGAGCGCGCTGCGCACGATCTCCACACCCGTGCGGTAGTCGCCGGAGACGTCGAGGTCTGACAGCGCCGGCTCGGCGTGCAGGAGCGCCGAGCCGCCGCCGGCGAGGATGCCCTCGGCCATCGCGGCACGGGTGGCCTGCAGCGAGTCGTCGACCCGGTGCCGGATCTCCTTGGCCTCGGCGTTGGTCGGCGCACCGACCCGGATGACGGCGGCCTTGCCCGACAGCCGCGCGATCCGCTCGGACAGGAAGTCCTGGTCGGTGCCGATCGTGGCCCGCTCCAGCTCGGCGCGCAGCTGCGAGAGCCGCTGCTCGCGCGCGGCCGCCGCGCCGTGCCCGCCGATGATCACGGTGCGGTCGCTGGTCACCCGGATCTGGTCGGCCTGGCCCAGGTGCGCCGTCGTCATCTGCTCGAGGGCGAACGACGACGCCCGCGAGTGCACCTGCCCGCCGGTGAGCGCGCCGATGTCCTCGAGCAGGTGGATCCGCTTCTCGCCGAAGCCGGGGGCCTGGATGGCCACGCAGCGGAAGATCCCGTTGACGTGGTTGTGCACCAGCATCTGCAGGGCGGTGCCCTCGACCGACTCGGCCACGATGACCAGCGGCTTGGGCGCCCGCATGATGCTGTCCAGCACCGGCATCAGCTGCTTGACATCGGTGATCTTGTGCGCGGTCAGCAGCACGTAGCAGTCCTCGACCACGGCCTCGAGCCGGCCGAGGTCGGTGACCATGTACGGGGAGATGTAGCCGTTGTCGAACTCGAAGTCCTCGACGAAGTCCACGTCGATGCCCAGGACGGCGGAGTCCTCGACGGTCACCACGCCGCCGTCGCCGACCGCGTAGAGCGCCCGCGCGACGACGTCCCCGATCACCTCGTCGTCGTTGGCGGAGATCGACGCCACCCGGCGGAAGTCGTCCTCGGTCCGCATCGGGTGCGCGACCCCGCCCAGGTGCTCGACCAGCCGGGCGACGGCGACGTCGATGCCGCGCTTGACCAGCACCGGGTTCCCGCCGCTCTGGATCGCGGTCATGCCCTGCCGCACGATGGCGTCGGCCAGCACGATGGCGGTGGTCGTGCCGTCGCCCACGGTGTCGTTGGTCTTGATCGCCGCTTCCTTGACCAGCTGCGCGCCCATGTTCTCGAAGGGGTCGCGCAGGTAGATCTCGCGGGCGATGGTGACGCCGTCGTTGGTGACCTCGGGCGAGCCGGTGATCCGCTCGAGGATCACGTTGCGGCCCTTCGGCCCGAGCGTGCTCTTCACCGAGGCGGCGAGCTGCTCGACGCCTGCCTGCAGCAGCTGCCGGGCGTCGGCGCCGAAGCGCAGTTCCTTGGCCATGGGTTCCTCCCTGGAGCCGGACGTGCGGGGACGGTCTGTGCGCGGGTGGGACCGGCCGACGTCGGCCGGGAAGGACGCCGCCGGCCGGCGCGGTGGCCGGCCGGCGGCAGGGGGAGGTGCTCAGCCCGTCTGCAGGGCCTTGAGGTCGAAGCCGATGTACTCGGCGGCGTCCTCGGGGTTGGCGAACATGATCGTGCGGTCGTCCTCGTGGACCATGCGGCCGTAGTGGGTCGACATGCTCTCCTCCAGGTCGGCGGAGGTGAACGACCCGGCCTCCTCGCCGAGGGCCTCGGCGAGCTCGTCGTAGACGAAGTCCATCCGGACGTCGGCGTCGACGCGGATCATCGACGGCAGGTAGGTCACGCGGACGCCGGGCTTCTCCTTCATCACCTCGGCGATGACGTGCCCGACCTGGTCGTTCATCAGCGTGATCCCGCAGAGGTTGGACGACGTCTTGTTCGCCGCGCCGAACTCGGTCGATGCCGTGGTGGTCACTGGGCCAGCTCCTTCGGGGTCTCCAGGCCGAGGTCGCTGAGGATCCCGGCGAAGCGGTTCTTGGCGCGGTCGAGGGAGTCCTCGAAGCGGGGTGGGCGGGCGTCGGGCTGCGACCACAGCGGCTGCAGGGTCCGGGCCGCGCCCAGGCACCGCGGCACCCAGTGCTCCAGCCAGCCCTGCATGAGCTGCCGGTTGTGGTCGGCGAACTCGGGGTCCTGGACCAGCGGGCCGAAGCAGGCCTGCGTCCAGCGCAGGTCGCGCTGGGCGTAGTCGTACTCGCCCGCGCCGATCACCGTCGGCGTCACGAAGTCGCCGTTGCCCGGGGCGGCCTGCATGACCAGGCCGGACCGGAACAGCTCACCGATCAGCGGCTCGAAGACGACGTTGGTGGCGAAGATGGCCTCGCCCCAGTCGTCCTCGATCGCCGGCAGGGCCTCGGTGACCTCGCGGACGCCCTGCCACTCGGCGTCGCCGTTCCACGCGGCCAGGTGCGCGGTGCCGTCGAAGCCCGGCACCTCCTCGGTGAGGGTCAGGTTGTACAGCGCCAGGTCCTGGGCGAAGCGGATCTTGTGCGCGCTGTTCACCGCCATCGCGGTGTTGTGCATGTTGGTCGGGCCGGACCGCTCGTTGCCGGCGAAGACGTAGAGGCCCAGGATGTGCTCGACGTGCATCCAGGCGCCGACGCTGCGCTCGACGAACGTGACCCAGTTCCTGCTCCACTGCTCGAACGCCTTGGCGTTGCGCGCGTTCTCGATGTTCTGGTTGACCTGCCGGACGACGTTGGCGTTGTACCGGTAGATCGTCTGCTCCCACTCCTCGTTGGGATCGCGGAACTCGTGCCAGCCGTGCGCCGGCCAGTCGAGGCCCTTGCCGCCACCGCCGGTCCCGACCCCGCGCTCCGGCTCCGGCCGGTCCACCCCCCAGGCCTTGAGCTTGGTCCAGGTCAGCGGGTAGCCGCGGGACCCGTCGGCGAAGCCGTAGATCCAGCCCTGCGACAGGTAGTGCCGCGGGTCGGGCTGCACCTCGACGGTGACGTCCTCGTAGTGGGTCTGCTTGCGCTTGGCCGGCTTGTAGTAGTTGTAGCGCCGGGCCGCCGCGCTCGAGTCGGGGAACTCCTTGGCCCCGGCCTCGGCGTCGGTGAAGCTGACCCGCGGGACGCTCCGCTCCGGCCGCGCGGGTACCTCGGCGACTCGGGGCTCGGTGGTGGTCATGGTCGGTCAGTCCTCGCCTTCCGGTTCACCGGTGGTGGTGAACTTGTCGTAGAAGATGTGGTCCTCGCTGCGCCCGAGCCGGGTGAGCGTGGCGACGGCCGCCTCGACCATCGGTGGCGGACCGCAGACGTAGGCGTCCACCCGGGACAGGTCGCTCTCCCGGCGCGCGACGACGTCGGTGATGAGGCCCGTCTCGCCGTCCCACCCGTCGCCCTCGGCCGGCTCGGACAGCGCGGGGACGAAGGTGAGCCCGGGCAGCTGCTCGCCGAGCTTGGTGAGCTCCTCCTGGAAGCACAGGTCCCGCACGGTGCGGGCCCCGTAGTAGAAGGTCACCGGGCGGTCGAGGCCGCGTTCGGCCATCGACCGCAGCAGGGCCAGCAGCGGCGCCATGCCGGCGCCGCCCCCCACGAACAGCAGGTCGGCGGCGCTGCTCTCGCGGAGCCGGAAGGCCCCGAAGGGTCCCTCCACGTCCAGCCGGTCCCCGGGGGCGATCCGGTCGGCCAGCAGGCCGGAGAACAGCCCGCCGGGGTACACCTTGATGACGAACTCGAAGATCCGCTCGCGGTTGGGCGTGTTCGCCATCGAGAACGACCGGGTCGCGTCGTGACCGGGCACCCGGAAGTCCATGTACTGGCCGGGGAAGTACTTGATCTCCTCGGGTTCCAGCAGGCGGACGACGAGGTGGCGCATGTCGTGCGTCACGGGGTCGTTGGCGACCACCTCGACCGTGCCCTGCCGGAGCGGCAGCCCCGAGGCGATGATCTCCTCGTCGTAGTTGAGGAGCTCGATCACCAGGTCCTCGTAGGCGTGCGCCCGGCAGAGCAGCGTCTGCCCCTCCTCTCTCTCGAACTCGGGCAGGGCGAAGGTCGAGTAGCTGTCCAGCTCGATGTCCTCGCCGTCCAGCACGAAGGACTTGCAGGAGGCGCACTGACCCTCCTTGCAGCCGTGCATGAGCTGGACGCCCTGCTCGGCCGCGGCGCGCAGGATGGTCTGCTCGCTGTCGACCTCGATCTCGATGCCGACCGGCTCGAACCGGACCCGGTGCTTCTCGCCCATGACCAACCTTTGTCGTCGTCGCAGAGCCGAGGTCGGTAGGCCCCGTCCAGAGGCTCGCCCCGCGCTTGCGAGGGATGAGGGGGACGGGGTCCTTCACGGCGGGGAGGCGGGGGAGGGCCGGGGGGCACCCGACCCTCCCCCTCGCCTGACCCGCGCTCAGGCGCTCGGTGCGGGGGCCGGCCGGCCGGCCGGGCCCTGGCGGTTGTAGTCGGCGACGAACGCCGCCCGCTGCTCGTCGGTCATCTCGTTGAAGAGGACGTTCGGGCTCAGCAACGGGCCGAGCCGCTTGAGGTGCTCGGTCGTCCACATCTTCTTCGGGTCCAGGTTGAGGTGCGGCTGCGCCGTCATCGTCTTCCCGTCGTCCCGGACGAAGCCCATGTCCTCGACGACCTTGTCCCAGTCCCAGCCGTGGTACAGGGTCTCCCACTCGCGGTGCCCGACCAGCCGGCCCATGTTCGGGGTCTCGCGGCCCTGGTACACCGGGCGGAAGGCCTCGACGTCGGTCCAACGGCAGGTCTCGCTGCAGTAGGTGCGGTGCACCCCGTCGACCTCGGCGGTGACCATGTCCTCACGGATGAGGCAGGGCACCATGCAGGTCCAGCAGCGCTGCGGGTACACGTAGTCGACGTCCTCGCCGACGATCGGCTTGTGCCCGTTCGGCACCGACAGGCGGGCGTAGTTCTCCCACCACTTGCCGTACTTGTCGTACCAGCCCGGGTACTTGTGCTCGAACCACTCGAAGTCCTCGTCGGTCATCGGGTCGATGCGCCAGTAGTTGGCGAGCCACCCGGTGGCGAAGAACTGCGCGACCTCGTGGACGTAGCCCTTGTTCCAGATGCGGTTCCAGGCCTCCTCGATCAGGTCGTGGGGGATGGTGAGCCCGTACTTCTCGAGCGGGACCAGGTAGCTGCGGTAGTAGTCGTCGTAGATCCAGCGACGCCACATCTCCGCGTAGGACTCCCGGTCCTTGCGGCGGTCCTTGGTGCCGTACTCGATGAAGGTGCCGATCGCGGCGTCGACGACGGCGTGGTTGTTCCACCAGGCGTAGCGCAGGTCGCGCTCGAGCAGCTGCCGGTTGCCCTCGTCGGACAGCGCCATCAGCAGCGTGGCGTAGCCGTTGGAGATGTGCCGCGACTCGTCGGACTGCACGGAGTGGAACACCGTGGGCAGCAGGTAGTCGCCGTTGGCCGCAGCCTCGGCCGGCATGGCCACGAACAGGGTGTTCGTGAAGGCGGTCTCGGCGACGATGGTTAGGTAGATGCTCGCCGCGGTGATGGCGTCCCCGGTGATGAACCCCTCCGCGAACTGCCGGCCGATGGTGCCGCAGTAGTCGTTGTGGAAGTTCCGCAGGCTGTTGTTGAAGCCCGCCGGGTCGATGTAGTTGTTCATGTACAGGCGCTTGAGGTTCTGCTGGATCGTCGAGTGGCGGACCTCGTCGATCATCTGGATCGCCTGGCCGTTGTGGAGCTCCGGGTTGGGCACCACGTGGAACAGCATGGGCATCGAGCGGGCCGCCGAGATCTCGGGCAGCGGGATGATCGACAGGAACAGCTTCTGCCACTCCAGCCAGCGCTCCTGCACCTGGCGGAACATGTTTCCGCGGATCGCGCCGTCCTCGGCGCCGTAGACGCGGTTGTCCTTCTCCTCCTCCATGGGGAAGTACGAGCGGAGGATCTGCTTGAGCGGATCCTTCTTCTGCGCCTTCCGGAAGGTGTAGTCCGTGCCGTACTTCATGTACGGCTCGTGGTAGACGGGCTCCCAGGCCAGTTCCTGGATCTTCTGGTGGGCCTTCGCCAGACTCTGTCGACTCACGTCGACTCCTCACGATCGGGGCGGGAACTCTCGGTCGGCTGCTGCCGCGCGGCAGCGCGTTCTCGGTTCCTCGGAGCCGCGACGGACGCGGGCGCGACGGCCCCGGAGGCGGCGAGGGGCGCGGCGCGGTGCCCCCTGCACCGTGCTCCTCGTGGTACGGATCACAGTGGCTCGCCGGGCCGCCCGTGGTCTCAATATGAGACGTCCGCCACACCCTGGGCCCCCCACCTTGGTCTCCCTAGAGTGGGTGGAGCTCGATCCTTCACAGTCGAGGGAGCCGGCCGTGACCGTGTCGAACCAACCGGCGACCCCGCTCGCCGTGGGCTCCCCGACCGGGGACGTCGCCCGCGCCCGGTCGCTGTTCCTGGTCGACGAGCCGGTCGCCCCCGGCGTGGTGCGCGACGAGATCCTCGCCTCCTGGACCCGCTCGCGGCTCTGGCGGGTCCGCCCCGACTCCATCGAGCTGCCGTGCGAGTCGGGCGCCGACGACGACACCAAGCTGACCCGCGCCGCCGAACCGGTGCTGCGCGACGTCGCCGACCTGTTCGCCACCGAGCCGGTGAGCGTGATCCTCTGCGACGCCGACGGCGTCGTCCTCAGCCGGCGCACCGGCGACTCCGGCCTGGAGCAGCACCTCAACCGGGTGTGGCTCGCGCCCGGCTTCAGCTACGCCGAGCAGTTCATCGGCACCAACGGCATCGGGACGGCGCTGGAGGCCCGCGGCCCGGCGCAGGTGTTCGGCTCCGAGCACTACGTGGAGGGCCTCGAGGAGCTGGCCTGCGCGGGCTCGCCGATCCGCCACCCGGTGACCGGCAAGGTGCTCGGCGTCGTCGACCTGACCTGCTGGTCGCGCGACGCCGGGCCGCTGCTGGTGGCCACCGCCGGCACGCTCACCCGCCGCATCGAGCAGGTGCTGCTGGAGCACTCGGGGCAGCGGGAGCTCGCCGTCCTCAACGACTACCTGGTGGCCTGCCGGCGCAACCGGGGTCCGGTGCTCGCCATCGGCGAGGACCTGCTGATGATGAACGACCGCGCCCGGGAGCTGCTCGACCCGGCCGACCAGGAGCCGCTGCTCGCCGAGGCGGGCGAGGCGCTGGTGCAGGGCCGGCGGCACCCGCTGGTCATCGACCTGCCCAGCGGCCGGACGGCCCGCGTGCACTGCCGGCCGACGGTGAGCGCCAGCGGCGTCGTCGGCGGGGTGCTCGACGTCCAGGTGATCAGCACGGCCCCCGCGGCCGAGGCGCGGCCGGTCCGGCCGGTCCCGGCGCCGCCGTCGGTCGCCGTCGGCTCGGGCCCGGCGTGGACCAAGTGCCTGGCCGCGGTGGACCGCCACCAGCAGGCCGGCGAGTGGCTGGTGCTGCAGGGCGAGCCGGGGTCGGGCCGGGAGACGCTCGCCCGCGCCGTGCACCAGGCCCGGACGCCGGCCGCGCGGCTGCGCGTGCTGCGGGGGGAGGACGCCGGCCCCGACTGGCTGGCCGAGGTCGCCGACGAGCTGACCCTCGACGGCGGCACGCTGGTGCTCACCGACGTCGACCGGGTCCCCCGCCCGCTGCTGTCCGAGCTGGCCGACGTCCTCGAGCCCCTGCGCGAGTCCACGGACCCCGACCGGCCGTGGGTGGTGGCCACCGCGGGGCCGGCCGCCGACGACCCGGCCCCGGAGCTGGCCGGGCTGCTGTCGGCCTTCCCGCGCACGCTGCCGGTGCCGCCGCTGCGGCACCGGCTCGAGGACCTCGCCGAGCTGGTGCCGCACCTGCTCGGCCGCCTCGGGCACGGGTCGGTGAGCTGCTCGCCGGAGGCGATGCGGGTGCTCACCCACAACCGCTGGCCGGGCAACGTCGACCAGCTCGTCGCCGTGCTGCGCAAGGTCGTGGCGAAGCGCCGCTCGGGCGTGGTGGGGGTGCGGGACCTGCCGCCGGAGTGCCGCTCCACCACCAAGCGGATGCTCAGCCCGCTCGAGGCGCTGGAGTGCGACGCCATCGTCGAGGCGCTGCTCGACGCCGGCGGCAACAAGGTCGAGGCGGCCCGCCGGCTGGCGATGTCGCGGGCCACCATCTACCGCAAGATCCGCGACTACGGCATCTCGGTCCCCGCGACCGAGCCGTCCGTGCCCTGACCCGGGAGGGGCGCCGTGGGTCATCCGCTCACCACCCGGGTCGTCGCCCGGACCGTCGTCGTCGGCGGCTACGTGCTGGTGCTCGCCGTCGCCGGGCGACCGGGCTGGCTGGCCGCCCTGCTGGGGCTGCTGCTGGTCGGCGTGTGGGCGGCGCCCTTCCTGCTGGCGACCAACCGCCGGCCCGCCGACCCGCGTGGTGAGTCCACCGTCACGGTGATCCGCGGCCGTCCGGGCGCTAGTCTGGACGGCAGCGAAGGGGAGTAGCCCCCAATGTCGCGGTCGACACACTGACCTCCCGCCGGTCCTCCCGGCGGACGGTCCGGCCGCGCGGCCTCGTTCCGGCGGGGCGGGCGAGACCTTCGATCCAGGCAGCACGTGCCGGGTCGAGGTCTCGCGTCTCGCCCCCGGCCGGACCAGAGAGGCCCGACCCGCTCCGTGGACGCAGTACTCGTCAGCACGCTCGTCTCCTTCGGCGTCATCTTCGTCGCCGAGCTCGGGGACAAGTCGCAGCTCATGGCCCTGACCTTCGCCACCCGCTTCCGGGTGTGGCCGGTGCTGGTCGGGATCACGATCGCCACCGCGATCGTCCACCTGGCCTCCGTGGCGATCGGCTACGGCCTGGGCGCCGCGCTGCCCACCGGCTGGATCAACCTCGCCGCCGCGCTGGCCTTCGTCGCGTTCGGCCTCTGGACCCTGCGCGGCGACGAGCTCACCGACGACGAGCAGGACAAGGTCAACCGGGCCGGCAAGCGGGCGATCATCGCGGTGGGGACGGCCTTCTTCCTGGCCGAGCTGGGCGACAAGACCATGCTGGCGACGATCACGCTGGCCACCGACCACGGCTGGTTCGGCACCTGGCTCGGCTCGACGCTCGGCATGGTCGCCGCCGACGCGCTGGCCATCGTCGTCGGCCGGGCGCTGGGCAAGCGGCTGCCGGAGAGGGTCATCGCGATCGGCGCCGCCGTGCTGTTCTTCCTGTTCGGCCTGTGGCTCGGCATCGAGGCGATCGTCGAGCTGACCTGAGCCGGACCCGGGTCAGACCGCTTCGGCGGGGGCCTCGGCCGGCACGGGCAGCACGTGGTGGCGGCGGACGACCAGCGGAGCGGCCCACACCGCGACCAGGGCCACCCCGAGCAGGGTGGCGAGCCACCCGGGCGAGCCGGCGACGGCCAGCACGACCAGGAATCCCAGGACGACGGTCGTGCGGCAGGCGGTGGGGATCGACGGTGCGGTCACGGGCGGCACGTCCTCTCGGTGGCGACGGCGATGTCAGCCTCCTCCTGCCCGGGGGGTGCCGTCCACCCGGGCCAACCTCTGGCCCGGCCGGGCCAGGAAACCGGGTGCGGGCGGCGGCCGACCGGCGCTAGCGTGCCCGCCATGCCGTTCCGTTGACGCCACGCACCCCTGACCCCGGCACCGGCGCGCTCGCTCAGCCGCCTGGCGCTCGCCTGGTCGATCACCGACTCCCTGGTGCCGCTGTACCCCCTCTACGCCCTGCTGTTCGCCGACGCCGGGCTGTCGGAGGCGGAGATCTCGGCGCTGTTCGCGGTCTGGTCGGTGACCGCGTTCGTCGCCGAGGTGCCCACCGGCGCGCTGGCCGACCGCTGGTCGCGCCGGGGCGCGCTGGTGCTGGCCTCGCTGCTCGAGGCGGCCGGTTTCGCGCTGTGGGCGGCGGTGCCCGAGACCTGGTCGTTCGCCGCCGGCTTCGTGCTCTGGGGCGTCGGCGGGGCGCTGGCCTCCGGCGCGGCCGAGGCGCTGGTCTACGAGGGCCTCGAGGCGGCCGGTGCGCGCGACTCGTACGCCCGGCTGAACGGCTGGATGGGCGCGACCACGCTGGCCGCCCAGGTGCCGACGGCGTTCGTCGCCACCGGCCTGTTCGCCCTCGGCGGCTACCCCCTCGTGGGCTGGGCCAGCGTGGCGACCTGCCTGGTCACCGCGGCGCTGGCGACCCGGTTCCCGGAGCCGCCGCGGCCGCCGGACGGCGACGGCGTGGCCGAGGTGGTGGGGTTCGCCCGCACCCTGTGGTCCGGCGTGACCGACGTGGTCCGCAGCCGGGCGCTGCGCGCGGTCGTGGTGGCCGCCGCGCTGCTGGGCGGGCTGGACGCGGTCGAGGAGTACTGGCCGCTCATGGCCGGGGCGTGGGGCGTCCCCGCCACCGCCGTCCCGGTGGCCACGCTGGCGATCCCCCTGGCCGGCGCGGTCGGTGCCGCGCTCGGCGGCCACGCCGCACGGCTGGCCACCCGGTGGCTGCTCGCGCTGCTGGTGCTCGCCGGGCTGCTGCTGGGCGCCGCGGCGCTGTGGGCGCGACCGGCCGCGCTGGCCGCCGTCGCCGTCTTCTACGGCCTGTACTGCGCCGTGCTGGTCGTCGCCGAGGCCCGGCTGCAGGACCGCATCACCGGGCCCCGGCGGGCGACGGTCACGTCGGTGGCCGGGCTGGGCATGGAGCTGGCCTCGCTGCCGGTGTTCGCCGTCTTCGCGCTCGGCGGCACCGGTGCGGTGGCGCTGCTGGTGCTCGCCGTCGTCCCCGTGGTCGCGGCCGGCCTGCGCCGGCCGCCGCGGTGACGTCGGACCCTGGGCCCGGCCGCCGGGCCGGAGGAGCGTGGAACCGAGCCCTTCGACGAAACAGGGGAGGCAGCGATGTCGGACGTCGGGACACGAGCGGTCATGGAGGGCTATCTGCGGGCGCTGCTCGACCGCGGGGACTTCGCGGCGTTCTTCGCCCCGGACGTCACGTGGACGACGATGGAGACCGGCGAGCAGGTCCACGGCCGCGAGCAGGTGCGCGACCTGATCGTGGCATCGCACACGCAGGTCTTCGAGGCCCGCCCCGAGCTGGTCGGGCTGGTGATCGGGGACGGCGTCGCCATGATCGAGGCCCGCTTCGTCGGGACGCACCGGGGCGAGTTCGCCGGCGTCCCGGCGACCGGCCGGCAGGTGGACGTGCCCTACTGCATGGCCTACGACGTCCGGGACGGCGCGATCACCGCGCTGCGCGCCTACCTCCCGGTCGCGGCCATGGTCGCGCAGCTGACGTCGGCCCAACCGGCGCCCGCCTGACCGGCGTCACGGCCCGGTCACCGGGTGCGCGGCCGCGGCGGCCGCGGTGGCGGCGCGCAGCACCTCCTTGACCGGGAGCTGCTGCGCGCCGGCGAGGGCGACGACGTCCTCGTACTCGACGCTCACGTTGACCACCCGGCCGTCGAGGCGGGCCACCTTGACGCCCACCGGGGCGCCGAGCACCTCGACCGAGGTCGCCGTCCGCTCGAGGGCCACCTTGCCGACCGGGACGACGCGCAGACCGATGGTCGACGTCGTCGCGAACACCGCCGCCTGCACGGCGGCGGTCCGGTCGGGCGGGCAGAGCGCCGAGACGGTGTGCGCGGGGCGGCCCTTCTTCATGACGACCGGGGTGAGCCACGCGTCGGAGGCGCCGGCGGCGAGGAGGGCGTCGAGCACGCCGGGCCACAGCCGCGGGTCGAGGTCGTCGACGTTGGCCTCGAGCACGACGGCCGGGCCCGGTGGCGTGGTGGGCTCGCCGAGCACCAGCCGGACGACGTTGGGCAGCTCGACCGGGTCGCGGCCGCCGGCCCCGTAGCCCGTGCGCGCGACCCGCATCGGCGGCAGCGTCGTCCACTCGTCGACCAGCTCGACGAGCAGCGCCGCTCCGGTGGGCGTGCACGCCTCGGCCGGCACCGGGCCGGCCAGCACGGGGACGCCGGCGAGCAGCTCCAGCACCGCCGGCGCCGGCACGGGCACGACGCCGTGCGCGCCGCGGGCCGAGCCGCTGCCCAGCGCGACGGGGGAGGCGGTCAGCCGGTCGAGCGCCAGGTGCGCGAAGCCGGCGACGACGCCGACCACGTCGGCGAGGGCGTCGAGCGCGCCCACCTCGTGGAAGTGCACGTCCTCGGGGTCGGTGCGGTGCACCCGGCCCTCGGCGCGCGCCAGCCGCTCGAACACGGCCAGCGCCCGGTCGCGGACGTCGGCGGTCAGGTCGGCGGCGGTGAGGAGCGCGCGCACGTCGGCCCAGGTGCGGTGGTGCGGTGACGGCGGCGCGGAGACGTGCACGCGGGTGGCGCCCAGGCCGTGCCGGGTGACCTGCTGGGGGGTGAGCGCGACCGGCTCGACGCCCAGCGCGGCCACCGCCCGGGCGGGGACCTCGAGCGGCACGCCGGCGTCGACGAGCGCGCCGAGCAGCATGTCGCCGCTCGCGCCCGCCGCCAGGTCGAGCCACCCGATCGTCACCGGTCGATCATGCCAACGCCGACGAGATCGGCGCTCTCGCACGCTTTCGGCGCTGAAAGCGTGCGAGAGCGCCGGTGTCGCCGCAGCTCAGCCGCGGGCGGAGCGGCGGGCCAGGCGGGCGGCGAACACGCCGGCGGCCCAGCCGTTGTCGACGGCGCTCACCACGACGCCCGGCGTGCCGGCGCCGAGCACGGTGAGCACCGCGCCGAGCGCGCCGAACCCGCCCGGCTGCCCGGTCGAGGTGGGGACGGCGACCACCGGCACGTCGGTCAGCGCGGCCACGGTGCCCGCCAGCCCGGCGTCCTGCCCGGTGACGACGACGAGGCAGTCGGCGTCGGCCAGCGGCGAGGGGTCGGCGAGGAACGGGCGCAGGCGGCTGCTGCCGACGTCCTCGATGCGGACGACCTCGGTGCCGGCCACCCGCGCGACGAAGGCGGTCTCGGCCGCGACCGGCGCGTGGGTGCCGGCGCCGCTGAGCACCGCGACCCGGCCGACCGGCTCGGGCAGCGGGCCGACGACGGCGGCCATCGCGGCGGCGTCCATCGAGGTGTGGGCGTCGTGCTCCGCGGCCAGCGCGACCAGGGTCTCCGGCGCCGCGCGCAGCACCACGACCGGGCGGTCGGGGGAGACGCGGCGGGCCTCGCGGACCAGCGCCAGCACCTGCTCGGTGCTGCGGCCGGTGCCCCAGACGACCTCGGGCTCGGCGGGCGCGGGCAGCGCGACGGCGGCCACCCCGGCCACCGGCGGGGCGGGGGCCAGCGGTGGGTCGACCACGCCGGCGGCACCCAGCGGGGCGACCGGCCGGGGCTCGGTGAGCAGCGGGGCGAAGCCGTCGTCGAGCAGCGGGGGCACGTCGGCGACCGTATCCGCCGGGGCGTCGGGCTCCGGCACCGGCTCGGGCTCGGCCGCGCTCCCCGGCGGGGTGGCGCCGGCCCGGGTCTGGGTGACGGCGGAGAGCCGGACGACGCGGTCGCGGCCGCTGCGCTTGGCGTCGTAGAGCACGCCGTCGGCGGCGGCGAACAGGGTGCGGCGGTCGTCGCCGCGGGTGGCCGAGGCGATGCCGACGCTGATCGTCACCGGCACCTCGAGGCCGATCTCCGCCCAGTCGTAGGCGCCGATCGCCCGGCGGATCCGCTCCAGCGCCCGCTCGGC
This sequence comes from Geodermatophilus sp. SYSU D00691, assembly GCF_054050275.1. Taxonomy (NCBI): domain Bacteria; kingdom Bacillati; phylum Actinomycetota; class Actinomycetes; order Geodermatophilales; family Geodermatophilaceae; genus Geodermatophilus; species Geodermatophilus sp. SYSU D00691. The sequence continues at coordinate 71,797 of NZ_JBJGYZ010000026.1, read as the reverse complement.
CTGCTCGGCGGTGGTGTCGGGCAGCAGGATGACGAACTCGTCGCCGGCCCAGCGGCACACCTCGTCGGTGTCGCGGACGCCGGCGACCAGCAGCTCGGCCACCACCCGCAGCACGGCGTCCCCGCCCGGGTGGCCGATGGCATCGTTGATCGTCTTGAAGTGGTCGACGTCGACGACGGCGAGCGCCGGGGCGGAGCCGGCCGACAGCAGCCCGTCGAGCCGGGCCTCGGCGTAGCGCCGGTTGGGCAGGTGGGTGAGCGGGTCCTCGTAGGCCTGCCGGCGCAGCTGCCCGGCGGCGCGCTCGGTCTCCAGCAGGCTCTTGCGCCGGCCGAACAGCTCGACCCAGCGGGTGCGCCGCTCGTCGACCCGGTCCAGCTCGTCGCTGATGTAGGCCTGCAGGTACGGCAGCGCGCGGCCGGCGTCGTCGAGCTCGGAGTGCAGCGTGCACAGCTCGCGCAGCACCGCCCGGCGCACGCGCGGCAGCCCGTGCTCGGTCGACAGCGCCAGGGCCTGGGTCAGGTGCTCGTCGGCGCCGCGGCCGTCGCCCTGCCGGCGCAGCGCGCGGCCGAGCGCGAGCTGGGCGGAGGACAGCAGCGCGCGGTCGGCCCGCGCCGAGGTGATGCGGACCGCGGCGCGCAGCGGCCCGGTCGCGGCCGACTGCTCGCCGAGCCCGACCAGCGCCCACCCGTGCACCACCTGGGCGGCGACGACGCCCGGCTCGTCCGGCGGCAGCAGCTCCAGGGCGCGCTCGGCCATGCCGCGGGCCTCGGCGAAGTGCGGGGCGGCCGACTCGGGCGCGCCGTCGTCGAGCAGGCCCTCGCCCAGCTCGGCGCACAGCTCGCCCAGCCGGGTGGCGTGCGCGGCGACCAGGACGTCGGGGTCGCCGTCCTCGGTGGTCAGCGCCTCGGGGTCGGCGGCCGCGGCGATCGCGGTCTCGTAGGCGCGGCGCTGGTAGTCCAGCGCCAGGGGCATGAGCTCGAGGTCGGCCAGGACGCCGGCCAGCGAGGAGAGCGTGTCGACCAGCAGGCCGCTGGGCGGGAGCGCGGGGTCGAGCAGGCTGGCCGCCTCGACCGCCTCGTCCATGGCGGCGTCGATCCGGCGGGAGAGCAGCTCGATGCGGGCGTGCCGGGCCAGGCCGGCGGCGCGCTGCAGGTCGTCGTCGGTGGCGTCGAAGGCGGCCTTGGCGGAGCGGACCAGCGCGATGGCCAGCGCCGCGCGCGAGGCGGACTCGGCGCGCGGGTCGCCCGCGGCGTCGTCGGCCGGACCCTCGATGAGCTCGGCGACGCCGGCGTGCAGGTCGAGCGGGGCGGGGGCGGCCTCCGACGGCGGGCCCAGCGGGTCGCCGACCAGCGTGAAACCGGCGACGCGCAGCCGGCGGACGAGCAGCTCGGCGCGCAGCGTGTCGGCCCACGCGCGGCCGAGGTCGGCCGGGGTGTCGGTCTCGGCCGCCTCGAACGGCGAGGGGTCGAGCTCGACGTCGGCGAGCAGTTCCTCGGCGGCGTCGAGCTGCCAGTTCGCGAGGGCAGCGGTCACCCGGTGGTGCAGGGCTCCCGGTGGCACGAGCGCACTGTGCACGTCGTCCCGGCCGGTGTCGAGCACCCGGCGGGGACCACGCCGACGGCCGTCCGTCGCGTCCCACGTGCCCCAGGGGATCACGCGGAGACGTCCGGGAGCATGCCGCCCGGGGCCCGCACGCGGTTGCGGCCGCCGCGCTTGGCGGAGAAGAGCTCGAGGTCGGCGGTGTCGAACAGCGCCCGCCAGCCCACCGGGCCGGTCGCCTCGCCGTCGACCACCGGCGTCGTCGCCACCCCGATGCTCACCGTCACCGGCCCCGACAGCGGCAGGTCGGACCAGTCGGCCCGCTCCACCGCGGCGCGCAGCCGGTCCATGACGGCGAGGGCCTGCGTCTCGGTCGCGGTCGGCAGGACGACGAGGAACTCGTCGCCGGCCCACCGGTACACCTCGTCGCCGGTGCGGCTGTGCTCGCGCAGCAGGTCGGCGACCCGCTTGAGGACGACGTCGCCGGAGGAGTGCGACCCCTCGTCGTTGACCTCCTTGAACCGGTCGACGTCGACCACGGCCAGCGACAGCGGGGCCTCGCCGTGGTGCAGCGAGCCCAGCCGCCGCTCGGCGCTGCGCCGGTTGCCCAGCCCGGTGAGCGGGTCCTCGAGGGCGTGCCGGCGCAGCACCGCGGCCTGCCGCTCGGCCTCCCGCAGCCGGCTGCGCTGGACGAACATCTCGGCCCAGAGCTCGCGGCCGCGGGCCTGCGCCCGGCCGGTGTCGGCGCGGTAGGCCTCCAGCCAGTGCAGCGCCTCGGCCGGCCGGCCGAGCGCGGCGGTGGCCTGGCCCAGCTCCAGCAGGCAGTGCCGGTAGCGGCGCCGGTCGCCGGCGGCCGCGAAGGCGCCGGAGGCGTCGACCAGCAGGTCGATGGCCTGCTCGCCGAGCCCGGTCGTGCCGTCGCGGGCACCGAGCAGGGCCAGCAGCCGGGCGAGCGCGAGGTCGGCGTAGCCGCGCAGCCAGACCCCGCCCTCCTGCTGCACCCGCCGGTGCGCGCTGCGCATGGGGCCGAGGGCCTCGTCGAGGTCGTCGCGGCACATCAGCGCCCACGACTGGACGACGTCGAGCAGGTCCTGCTCGTCGCGGGAGGGCTCCCAGTCCAGCTGGCGGGCGGCGGTGGCGCAGTCGATCGCGGTGTAGGCCAGCTCGCCGGCCCGGTGCAGGTCGCCCCGGCGGCGCAGGGTCTGGGCGAGCTCTGTCTGCTGCTGGGCGACCAGCAGGAGCAGCCGCCACTGGTCGCCGAGGTCGTCGAGCTGGAGGGCCACGCCGTGCCCGCGCAGCGCGTGGGCGACGGCGAGCTCCTCGAGGTCGAGGCCGCTGAGCGTGCGGGAGAGCCAGGCGTGCGCCTGGTGCAGGGCCCGGGAGGGGGTGCGCGCCGCCGGGCCGTCGGTGAGCAGGCTGGCGTCGACGGCCAGCAGCATCGCCGAGTCGAACCGGTCGGCCCTGACCTCCACGTGCGCCAGGTAGGCCATGGCCAGCGCGGTGTCGGGGGTCGGCGGGCACTTCTCCAGCGCCGCGCGGGCGGCGGCGACCGCGACGCTGACCGCCGCGGGGTCGGACTCGACCAAGCCGCGCCGCGCGGCGAGGGCGTGCCGCCAGGCCAGCCAGCGCGGCTCGGAAGCGGTGGTGAGCGCGGCCTCGGCGTCGTCCAGCCCGGCGAGGAAGGCGGACGTCTCGTCGCGGTCGCCGGCGGCCAGCAGACGCCACAGCGCAGCTTCCAAGTCACTCTCGGTGACTCGGGCGGAGCCGGGGGTCACGCCATCCTCCACTCGACGGTCTCCGCCGGCGCGATCGGCCGGCGCTGCCGGTAGTGAGGCTTCCCCCGGGTGAGGCACCCGCCCCGTCCCGTCCGCACTACCCTCGCCGGGTGCCCGGAATCCCTGCCCGTCAGCACCCGACGCGGTACGCCTATCTCGGCCCCGAGGGTACCTTCGCCGAAGCGGCTCTGAGCAGGGCCGTTACGTCGGGCGAGGGACTGCGGTACCCCCAGCCGAGCGTCCCCGCGGCGCTGGCCGCCGTCCGGTCCGGGGACGCCGACGCGGCCCTGGTGCCGATGGAGAACTCGGTCGAGGGCTCGGTGCCGGCCACGATGGACGGGCTGGCCTACGGCGAGCCGCTGGTGATCACCCGCGAGGTGTTCCTGCCGGTGACGATGACGCTGGTGGCCCGGCCGGGGACCGACCTCGCCGACGTCCGGTCGCTGGCCAGCCACCCGCACGCGCTCGCGCAGTCGGCGCGCTGGCTGGCGGAGAACCTGCCGGCGGTCACCCCCCTGCCGATGACCTCCACCGCGAGCGCCGCGCGGGCGGTGGCCGACGGCGAGGTCGACGCCGCGGTCTGCGCCCCGATCGCGGCCGAGCGCTACGGGCTGGTCACGCTGGAGGCCGACGTCGCCGACCACCCGGGAGCGGTCACCCGGTTCGTGCTCGTGCAACCGCCGGGCGCGCTGCCCGCGCCGACCGGCAACGACAAGACGTCGCTGGTGGCCGTGGTCGGCGACCGCCCGGGGTCGCTGCTCGAGCTGCTCAGCGAGTTCGCCGTCCGCGGGATCAGCCTGACCCGGATCGAGTCGCGGCCGACCCGCGAGCGGCTGGGCGTCTACTCGTTCTCGATCGACTGCGAGGGGCACGTCGCCGACCGCCGGGTGGGGGAGGCGCTGGCCGCGCTGCACCGGGTGTGCGACGACCTGCGCTTCCTCGGCTCGTACGCGCGCGCCGACGAGCGGGAGAACAAGCCGGTCCCGGGCACGGCGCGGGACGCCGCGTTCGCCGACGCGGAGGGCTGGCTGGCACGGGTGCGCGCCGGGGAGGCCTCCTGACCGCGGCATCGCGGCCAGGGGCCCGGCGCCGTCGCGCCCGGTCACAGCCGACGCGCCGGGTGTGACGAACCGGTCCGCTAGACCGTCTCGAGCTCCCGTTCCGGCTCCGGGTCGGGACGCCGGGCCAGCCGGCTCGGCCACCAGGTGCGGTCGCCGATCAGCGCCACGGCGGCCGGCACGACCAGCGAGCGGACGACGAAGGTGTCCAGCAGGACGCCGAAGCCGACCAGGAACGCGAGCTGCGCCAGGAACAGCAGCGGCAGCACCGACAGGGCGCCGAAGGTGGCCGCCAGCACCATGCCGGCGCTGGTGATCACCCCGCCGGTGACGGCGAGGGCGCGCAGGACGCCGTCCCTGGTGCCGTGGCGGGCGGACTCCTCCCGTGCCCGGGTCATCAGGAAGATGTTGTAGTCGATGCCCAGGGCGACCAGGAACACGAAGGCGATCAGCAGGATGCCGGGGTCGCTGCCGGGGAAGCCGAAGACGTTCTCGAACAGCAGGGCCGCCACGCCGGCCGTGGCCAGCACGCTGAGCACGACGGTGCCCACCAGCACCAGGGGCGCGACGATCGAGCGGAGCAGGACGGCGAGCACGATCGTGATCACGATCAGCACCGCGGGCACGATGACCCGCAGGTCGTGCGCCGCGCTCTCCCGCGCGTCGAGGTTGCTGGCGGTGTCGCCGCCGACCAGCGCCTCGGGGTCGGCGGCGTCCAGTTCGACGCGGAGGTCCTTGACGACCTCGATCGCCTCGACGCTGTCGGGCGCGACGTCGAGGGTGACGTCGAGCCGCACCAGGCCGTCGACGACGAGGGGCTCCGGCTGCCCGGCCGGGAACGGGGCGACCGAGGCGACGCCGTCGGTGGCCGCGGCCGCCTCCGCGACCTCGGGCCAGGCGTCCTCCGGGGTGATGATCACCGTCGGGCTCGACGTGCCGGCGTCGAAGTGCCGGGCCAGCGCCTCCTGACCGTCGACGCCGTTCGACTCGCCCCGGATGGCGTCGGAGAACGTGATGCCGTCGGCCTGGTAGGTGGGCGCGAACACCGCCGCGGCCACCAGGCCGAGGACGCTGAGGGCGAGCACCCGGCGCGGCCGGCGCCCGACCAGCGCCGCGACCCGCTGCCAGCCCCTGCCCTCCTCCGGCTCGACCCCGTACCTTGGCCGGAAGGGCCAGAAGGCGGCGCGGCCGAGCAGCACGAGGGCGGCCGGCAGGAAGGACAGCGCGGCCACGACGGCGAGGCAGACGCTGACCGCCGAGATCGGGCCGAGGCCGCGGTTGGACGCGAGGTCGGAGAACAGCAGGCAGAGGACGCCGAGGACGACGGTCGCGCCGGAGGCGACGATCGGCTCCCACGAGCGGCGCAGCGCGGTGCGCATGGCGGCGTACTTGGACCGCTCGCGGCGCAGCTCCTCGCGGAAGCGGGCGACCAGCAGCAGCCCGTAGTCGGTGGCGGCGCCGACGACGAGGATCGCGGCGATGCCCTGGCTCTGGCCGTTGACGGTGATGACGCCGGCGTCGGCCAGCAGGTACGCGACGGCGTTGGCGGCGGTGAGCGCCAGCCCCGCGGTGCCGATGACCAGGAACGGCAGGATCGGGCTGCGGTAGACGACCAGCAGGATGAGCAGGACGACCCCGAAGGCGGCGAGCAGCAGGAGGCCGTCGATGCCGGCGAACCCGTTGGCGAAGTCGGCGAAGATCCCGCCCGGGCCGGTGACGAACGAGTCGGTGCCCTCGACCGGCAGCGTGGCGCGCAGGTCCTCGACGACGGTCACGATCTCGTCGCCGAGGTCGGGGGTCAGCGGCAGGAACGCCTGGACCGCCTCGCCGTCCTCCGAGGGGATGGGCGGGGACGCCTCACCGGCCAGCGCGTCGGCGTCCTCAGCCACCTGCACGGCCGCGCCGACGCGCTCGGCGATGGCGCCCAGCGTCGCCTCGTCGAGCGGACCGCCGGTGCTCTCCCACAGCAGCACCGCCGGGATCGCCTCGGTGGTCGAGAACTCCTGCTGCAGCTCGGTGACCCGGGTCGACTCGGCGCTGTCGGGGAGGAACGCGGCGGTGTCGTTCTCCTGGACGCCGGTCAGCTTGCCGCTGAGGCTGCCCAGCGGCGCGGCGCCGCCGATCCAGACGAGGAGGACGAGCAGGGGGAGGAGCCAGCGGAGCCGTTGCATGGTGAGAGAATCCCTCGATGTTCGATAATCTCGACGATCGAGATGTTAGGGCGGGTGTGAGACTGCTGGCAATTCCGGGAGGGGAGTCCACGTGGATGCAGCGGCGCGGCAGGAGATCAGCCTGATGCTGCGCCGGCTCACCGTCGAGCTCGACGCCGTCGGGCAGCGGTTCGCCGGCCTGCACGGGCTCAACCGCACCGACGTCCGGGCCCTCGTGGCGATCATGGACGCCGCCCGCGCGGGCCGGCCGATGACGGCCGGGGCGCTCGGCGCGGCGGTGGACCTCTCCTCGGCGTCGGTGACCGCGCTGCTCGACCGGCTCGAACGGGTCGGGCACCTGCGCCGGGTGCGCGACGAGGCCGACCGCCGGCGGGTGGTGCTGGAGATGTCCCCGACCGCGATGGCCGCCGGGGCGGAGTTCTTCGGTGGGCTGAACCGCGACCTGACGGCCGCCATGGAGGGCTACACCGACGAGGAGCTCGCCGTCGTCCGCCGGTTCCTCGGGGAGATGACCGAGGTGATCGTCCGCCACCAGCAGGCCGGGACGTCCTAGGCATAGGTACCTATACATGCGTTCCGAGCCGCAGAACGCATGTATAGGTACCTATGCCTCAGAGGTAGAGGCCGGTGGACTCCTCGATGCGCTCGGCGGCGACGGCGTGCACGTCGCGCTCGCGCAGGATGATCAGGTCCTCGCCGTGCACCTCGACCTCGTGCTGGTCCTCGGGCGAGAAGAGCACCTGGTCGCCGACCTTCACCTGGCGGACGTTGCCGCCGACGCCGCGCGCCTCACCCCACACCAGCCGCTTGGCGACCTGCGCGGTCGCCGGGATGAGGATGCCGCCGGTCGACCGCCGCTCGCCGTCCTCCTTGCGCAACGCGACCAGGATGCGGTCGTGCAGCATCTTGATCGGGAGCTTCCCCGCGGTCTCTGACACGCCGATCACGGTACGACCCTCACCCCCAGCCCAGTTCATGCAGGCGGGCGTCGTCGATGCCGAAGTGGTGCGCGATCTCGTGCACGACGGTGATCGTGACCTCCTCGACCACCTCGTCCTCGGTCTCGCAGACGTCGCAGATCGCCTCGCGGTAGATCATGATCCGGTCGGGCAGCGCGCCGCCGTACTGCCAGCCGCGCTCGGTCAGCGCGTAGCCCTCGTAGAGCCCGAGCAGGTCGGGCTCCTCCTCGTTGCGGTCCTCGACCAGGACGACGACGTTGTCCAGCAGCGCCATCAGCTCGGCCGGCACCTCGTCGAGCGCGTCGGCGACCAGGCCCTCGAATTGCTCCAGCGGAAGGGGTTTCACCAGCTGGTCGGCAGCGGCCGCCCCTCCTCGTAGCCGGCCGCGCTCTGCACCCCCAGCACCGCGCGCTCGTGCAGCTGGTCGACCGTGCGGGCGCCGGCGTAGGTGCAGGCCGAGCGCACCCCGGCGACGATGCCGTCGATCAGGTCCTCGACCCCGGGGCGCTCCGGGTCCAGGTACATCCGCGAGGAGCTGATGCCCTCCTCGAACAGGCCGGCGCGGGCCCGGTCGAAGGCGCCCTGCGACGACGTCCGGGCCTTGACCGCGCGCGCCGACGCCATGCCGAACGACTCCTTGTAGAGCCGGCCCGAGCCGTCGTTGTTCATGTCGCCGGCGCTCTCGTACGTGCCGGCGAACCACGAGCCGACCATCACGTTGGCCGCGCCGGCCGCCAGCGCCAGCGCCACGTCGCGCGGGTGCCGCACGCCGCCGTCGGCCCAGACGTGCTTGCCCAGCGCGCGGGCCGCCGCGGCGCACTCCTCCACGGCGGAGAACTGCGGCCTGCCGACGCCGGTCATCATCCGCGTGGTGCACATGGCGCCCGGGCCCACGCCGACCTTGACGACGTCGGCGCCGGCCTCGATCAGGTCCGTCGTCCCCCCGGCGGTGACCACGTTGCCGGCGACCACCGGCACCGACCCGGCCACCGACCGGACCGTGCGCACCGCCTCGACCGCCTTCTCCTGGTGGCCGTGGGCGGTGTCCACCACGAGGACGTCGACGCCGTACGACAGCAGCGCCTCGGCCTTGCCGCGCACGTCGCCGTTGATGCCGACCGCGGCGGAGGTCAGCAGCTGGCCGCGGTCGTTCACCGCGGGCAGGTAGAGCGCCGAGCGCAGCGCGCCCTTGCGGGTGATGACGCCGACCAGGCGGTCGCCCTCCACCACCGGCGCGGCGTTGACCCGCGCGTCGGAGAGCACGTCGAAGATCTTCGGCAGGTCGGTGCCGGCCGGCACGGTCAGCGGGTCGGGCGACATGACCTGCGAGAGCTGGGTGAACCGGTCCACGCCCTGGCAGGCGCCGTCGGTGACCACGCCGACCGGGACACCGTCGTCGACCACGACGACGATCCCGTGCGCGCGCTTGGTGAGCAGCGACAGCGCGTCGGCGACGGTGGACGTCGGGCTGAGCGTGATCGCGGTGTCGTAGACCGGGTGGCGCGCCTTGATCCAGGTGAGCACCTCGCCGACGACGTCGACCGGGATGTCCTGCGGGATGACGGCGAGACCGCCGCGGCGGGCCACCGTCTCGGCCATCCGCCGGCCGGAGATCGCCGTCATGTTGGCGACCACGATCGGGATCGTCGTCCCCACCCGGTCGGGCGTGGTCAGGTCGACCTCGAGCCGGGAGCCGACCGTCGAGTGGTTCGGCACCATGAAGACGTCGGCGTACGTGAGGTCGTGCTGCGGCCGGTCGCCGAGGAAACGCATGGGCCCAGTGTCCCTGACCCGCGCTCCTCCATGCCGAGATCCCGCTATCTCGGCCCGCCGGCCGTCCTGGTGCGCCGAGATCACGTGATCTCGGCGGGAGGTCGCGGGTCGGCGGGGCGGCCAGGGCGGCCCGCCTACGATCGGATCGTGATCGACCTGCGGCTCGTGCGCGAGCACCCCGACGTCGTCCGTGCCAGCCAGCGGGCGCGCGGCGCCGACGAGTCGCTGGTCGACCGGCTGCTCGGGGCCGACGAGGCCCGCCGGCAGGCCGTCGGGCGCGCCGACCACCTGCGCGGGGAGCAGAAGGCCGCGTCGCAGGCGGTGAAGAAGGCCTCCGCCGAGGAGCGTCCCGCCGTCCTGGAGCGGGCCAGGGCGCTGGCCGCCGAGGTCAAGGAGGCCGAGGAGGCGCAGCGCGCCGCCGACGTCGCCCTGCGCGAGGCGCACCTGACGATCGCCAACGTCGTCCACCCCGACGTCCCGCCGGGCGGTGAGGACGACGCGGTGACGCTGCGCACCGTCGGCGACGTCCCCACCTACGACTTCGCGGTCCGCGACCACGTGGAGATCGGCGAGGGCCTCGGCGCGATCGACCTCGAGCGCGGCGCGAAGGTCTCCGGCGCCCGCTTCTACTTCCTCACCGGGCCGGGCGCGCTGCTCGAGTTCGCCCTCGCCCAGCTGGCGATCACCCGGGCCGTGGCCGCCGGGTTCACCCCCGTCGTCGCGCCGGCGCTGGTGCGGCCCGAGGCGATGGAGGGCACCGGCTTCCTCGGCGCGCACGCCGAGGAGGTCTACAAGGTCGAGCGCGACGACCTCTACCTCGTCGGGACCTCGGAGGTACCGCTCGCCGGCATGCACATGAACGAGGTGCTCGACCTCTCCGCCGGCCCGCGGCACTACGCCGGCTGGTCGTCCTGCTTCCGCCGCGAGGCCGGGTCGTACGGCAAGGACACCCGCGGGATCATCCGCGTGCACCAGTTCGACAAGGTCGAGATGTTCAGCTACGTCCGGCCGGAGGACTCCGCCGCCGAGCACCAGCGGCTGCTCGCCTGGGAGGAGGAGTTCCTCCAGGCGCTGGAGCTGCCCTACCGGGTGGTCGACATCGCCGCCGGCGACCTGGGCAGCAGCGCGGCCCGCAAGTTCGACATCGAGGCCTGGTTCCCCAGCCAGGGCACCTACCGCGAGCTGACCAGCACGTCGGACTGCACGACCTTCCAGGCCCGCCGGCTCAACATCCGGTACCGGGGGGACGACGGCAAGCCGCAGACCGCGGCCACCCTCAACGGCACGCTGTGCGCGATCGCCCGCACCATCGCCTGCCTGCTCGAGGTGCACCAGCGCGCCGACGGGTCGGTGCACGTGCCCAAGGCGCTGCGGCCGTGGCTGGGCGGCGTCGAGGCGCTGACCCCGGGCATGGACCTGACGGCGGCCGTCCCCGCATGAGCGCTCCCGGCGTGCTGCCCTCGTCAGGGCACGCCGCACCCGGTTCCGACGTCGTCGTCGAGCCGCCCGACCTCGGCGGCTGGCGGCCGCGGCTGGTCGCCACCGACCTCGACGGCACCCTGCTGGACTCCGCCGGCACGGTCCGCCCGCGCACCCGCGCGGCGCTGGAGGCCTGCTGGGACGCCGGCATCCCGGTCGTCGGCGCGACCGGCCGCGGGCCGCGGCTGCTCGACAGCGTCCGCGGGGCGCTGGCCGGCCGCGGCATCGCCGTCCTCGCGCAGGGCGGCTACGTCGTCGACCTCGAGCGCGACGAGGTCCTGCGCACCGTCGGGCTGCCGCGGGCGCAGGCGATGGCGGTGATCGAGCAGATCGAGGCGGTCGCCGGCGACCTGGTGATCGCCGTCGAGGACGCCGCCGAGCAGGCCGAGGCCCGGCGGCCGCTGCGCGTGCAGCACGGCTTCGACTGGCCCTACCCCGAGCCGGCGCACCTGCTGCCCCGCCACCGCGTGCTGCCCGACGGCGCCGTCCTCAAGGTGTTCCTGCGCTCGGCGCGCCTGGGCCAGGACGAGCTGCTCGCCCGGGCCGACAAGGTGGTCGACCCCGCGGTCGCCGCGGTCACCCACGCCGGGCTCGGCTTCATCGAGGTGCTGCCGCCGGGCATCACCAAGGCGAGCGGCCTGGCCGTGGCCCTCGAGCGCTACGGCGTCGGCTTCGACGAGGTGCTGGCCTTCGGCGACATGCCCAACGACCTGCCGATGATCACCGCGGTCCGCGAGGCGGGCGGCCGGGCGGTCGCCGTCGCCAACGCGCACCCCGCCGTCCGGGCTGCGACACCGGAGCTGACCAGCGGCAACGACGCCGAGGGCGTCGCGCGCTACCTCGAGGCGGTCCTGGATGTCTGACTGGAGGCCGCGGCTCATCGCCAGCGACATGGACGGCACCCTCCTGCACTGGGACGACACGGTCAGCGAGATGACCGTGGCCGAGCTCGCCCGGTGGCGGGCCGAGGGCGTGCCGGTGGTGCTCGCCACCGGCCGCCCGCCGCGGTGGATGCGCAAGATCCGCAAGGTGCTGGAGTCCGGCACCGCCGTCTGCTGCAACGGCGCGGTGCTGCTCGACCTGGAGACCTTCACCGTCGTCGACGAGGACCCGCTCGCCGCCGACGTCATGCAGGACGTCGTCGCCGAGCTCCGCCGCCGCCGGCCGGGCACCCGGTTCGGCGTCGAGTACGGCCTGGAGTTCCGGCACGAGCCCGACTACCACCCGCGGTGGGACGTCGACGTGCCGGGCGTGGCCACCGCGCCGCTGCAGGACCTGGTGCGCGAGCCGGTCGCCAAGCTGCTGGCCCGCCACGAGGACCTCGACCGCGACACGTTCCTCGCCGCCGTCGAGGAGATCGTCGGCGACCGCGCCACGGTGACCAACTCGTCGGACGAGGCGCTGGCGGAGATCAGCGCCGCCGGGGTCACCAAGGCCTCCGGCCTGGCCAAGGTGGCCGCCCGGTACGGCGTCGGCCCCGAGGACCTCGTCGTGTTCGGGGACATGCCGAACGACATCGCCGCCTTCGACTGGGTGCGCGAGGCCGGCGGTCGGGCGGTCGCGATGGCCCACGCCCACCCCGACGTGCTCGCCGCCGCCACCGACGTCACGGGCAGCAACGAGGACGACGGCGTCGCGGCGTTCCTCGCCGCTCTCTGACCCCGCCGCCCTCGACCGCGCCGGCGCAGCGCCTTGCGGAGAGGCAGCAGCGGTGGCGGGAGCGTGACCACGCACCGGCCCCGGGCATCGCGAGGCCGGGCGCGCCGCCGGCCGCGGAGCACCGGTGCCAAGGTGGCCTGGCCCTCGCAATGGCCCGCGAGGGCCAGGCCGCCCTCCCGGCGCGGGAGGTCCGCCAGGCGGTCCGCGACGCAGCCGCCTACATCGCTCCCGCCGAGAGGACCACCCCACCGGCGTCGTGACCGACCGGGCGTCCCGGCCTGCCCCACGACACCGGGAGGAGCCGGTTCGATGACCGAATTCCAGCGTGGCCGCGTCTCGGCGAACGGACTCACGTTCGAGTACCTGGAGATGGGGGAGGGGCCGCTGGCCCTGTGCACCCACGGCTTCCCGGACACCCCGTTCAGCTACCGCCACCTCCTGCCGGCGCTGGCCGAGGCCGGCTTCCACGCCGTCGCTCCGTTCATGCGCGGGTTCGCACCGACGGAGCTGCCGCAGCTGCGTGAGTACGTGCACAGCAGTGTCCTGGTGGCCGACTACGTCGAGCTCGGACGAGCCCTGGGCGGAGGTCCGGATGCCTTGCTCGTGGGGCACGACTGGGGCGCGCTGGCCGGCTGGGGAGCCCTCGCCCACGCCCCCGACGTGTGGGGCCGGGCGGTCGTCATGAACATCCCGCCGTTCGAGATCCTCGCCGAGAACGCGGGAACCTACGCACAGATCAAGCGGAGCTTCCACTTCTGGTACTTCCAGATGGAGCGGGTGGTCGAGGACCGCATCCGGCAGGACGACTGGGCCTGGATCCGCGACACCTGGGCCGACTGGTCACCGGGGCTGGAGTCCACGGAGGACGTCGGCCACGTCCGGGACGCCCTGTCCGACCCCGATCACCTCCGCACCGTCCTCGGCTGCTACTGGGCCTTCACGCCCCCGGCCCGGTTCGGCACACCGGAGTGGGCCGCCCAGCAGATCGCCGCCTGGGGCAGCAGGGTCCCCCAGCCGGTGCTCTACCTGCACGGCACGAACGACGGGTGCCACGGCATGACGCAGGAGAAAGTGGACCGCGTCCCGGAGTACTGCGGGGAGGGTTCGGAGGCGGAGCTGATCGAGGGCGTCGGCCATTTCCTGATGCTCGAGCGGCCGGAGTACGTCAATGGCCGCATCGCCCGGTGGCTGGAGCGCTCGTCGCCGCGGCAGCTGGTCGGCGCGCCCTGACCGCGCCGTCGTCGCTGGCAAGGGCGCCGCCGGCGTCGCCGACGAGGTCGAGGAGCGCGTTGCAGAAGACGCCCGGGCCACCGAGGACATCACCCGCCGCGGAAAGGCCGTCCGGCTGGACACGTCCAGCGCGGTCGGGGCCATCGCCGAGGCACCGTGCTCAGCGAGCGATCAACGACTTCGGCTGCACGACCTGGTGGCCGGCTTCCGCTTCCGACGCCGTCCCACCGAGAGGTCGGCCGCCCGTGGTCCCGGGTGACCGACCTCTCGCCACGTCCGCACCACTGTCCCCCGCTCCGAGACGAGGGCGAGCCGGTGCTGCCGATAGGTGGGGTGACCACCCCCACCGCTGCCACCGGAGGCCGCACATGGACGTCGCGTACGAGCCCGCACCCCGCACCGAAGGGGGTGACCAGGTCGCGCCGGCCGCCACTGCCGGGCGCGGGCTCGGCATGCGAGCCCGTTTGCTCGGCGCGATCCTGGTCGTCGCCCTCACCACCCTGGCCGTCGGCGTCGTCGGCATCGACCGGATGTCGACGCTCAACGACGAGGCCGCCCGCGTCCACGAGGAGGGCGCCGAGCCGCTGGACGGGCTGCGCCAGCTCGAGGCCGGCTGGTGGCAGATGTCCGCCTACACGGCCCGCGCCGCCATCCCCGGCCTCCCGCCGGCGTCGGTGCAGAGCGCCCAGCAGGGCGCCGCGGCCGCGGGCGAGGAGCTGGCGGCGAACGCCGAGCGGGTCGCCGGGATGCCACTCCCGCCCGACGCGCGCGCGTCGTTCGAGCAGTTCTCGACGGCGGTGCAGACCTACCTGACGGCGCTGAGCCAGCTGCAGAGCCTGGGCCTCGAGGCCGACCCGCGGCAGATCCAGGGCCTGCTGCGGACCATGGACGAGCAGGAGGCGGCGATCGAGGAGTCCCTCGCGGCCGCGACCGAGGCGGCGGCCGCCAACGCCGTCGCGGTGACCGAGGAGGCGGAGAGCGCCTACGTCGCGGCCCGGACCCTCACCCTCGTGATCATCGCGATCGGCCTGATCGTCTCCGTCGTCCTGGCGCTGTTCGTCGCCCAGGGCGTCATGCGGCCGGTGCAGCGGATCCGCGAGGTCCTCGGCCGGGTCGCCGACGGCGACCTGTCCGTGCGGGCCGGCGAGACCGGCGGCGCCGAGCTGGGCGAGGTCGCCCGCTCGCTCGACCACACGCTCGACTCCCTCGGCAACGTCATGAAGCTGGTCCGCGGCTCCGCCGCGCGGCTGGCCGACGCCTCGCACCAGCTCGACGCCGCCTCGCAGGCGATCGCCGACAACGCGCGGACCGCGGCTTCCCAGGCCGACTCGGTCGTCGCCTCGGCCGGTGACGTGGCCTCCAGCGTCGACACGGTCGCCGCGGGCTCGTCGCAGATGGAGTCGGCGATCCGGGAGATCGCGCACAACGCCACCGAGGCCGCCCGGGTCGCCGGTCAGGCCGTGACGGTCGCCGAGACGACGACCCGGACCGTGGGCAAGCTCGGCGACTCCTCGCAGGAGATCGCCACGGTGGTCAAGCTGATCAACGGCATCGCCGAGCAGACGAACCTGCTGGCGCTCAACGCGACCATCGAGGCCGCGCGGGCGGGGGAGGCGGGCAAGGGCTTCGCCGTCGTGGCCAGCGAGGTCAAGGAGCTGGCGCAGGAGACCGCCCGGGCGACCGAGGACATCTCCAAGCGCGTGGAGGCCATCCAGGCCGACACCGCCGGCGCCGTCGACGCGATCGGTCGGATCAGCACGGTCATCGCCGAGATCAACGACTTCCAGGCGACGATCGCCGCCGCGGTCGAGGAGCAGACCGCGACGACCAAAGAGATGAACCGCAACGTCGCCGAGGCGGCCAGCGGCTCGCAGGACATCGCCGCGGCGATCTCGGGGCTGGCCGCGGGCACCTCGGAGACCAACCTGCGGGTGGAGGACGCCCAGCGGGCGGCCACCGAGCTGGCCCGGATGAGCGGCGAGCTGCAGGCCGCGGTCGGCCGCTTCACCGTCTGACCGGCCGGGATCAGCTCACCTGATCCGAAGGGGTCCTCCCCCACGCTGCGGCGTGGGGGAGGACCCCTTTCGATCAGGGAGGCTGATCGTGGCGACGACCGGCCGGGGGTCAGCTCACGACGTGAGGATGTTGTAGGCGATCACCCAGAAGACGATCGAGGCGATCACCGCGAGCACCCCGAGGACCACGCCGGCGGTCGCCGCGCCGGTCGTGCGGCCCTGCTTGCGCCCCTGCGAGAGCCCGATGCCGCCGAGCACGACGCCGAGGACGCCCAGGACGAGCCCGACGAGCGGGATCAGCCAGGACAGGAGCAGACCGACCAGGCCGGTGACGAGCCCGGCGATGCCCATGCCGTTCTGCGTGCTGCGAGTGGTAGCCGAACCATCTGTGGTCACGCGTGCCTCCGACAACTCGGGCCGGCTTCTCCGGCCGTCGGGAGGAACGGTGATTCCGCCGCTCACCTGCGGCAACGTGAACGGCGACGTTCACCCGCGCGGGTGAACGCCGGCGGCTACAGGTACTGGCCGCCGCCCGGGCGGAAGTCGGGCTGGGGCTGCTGCGGGGCGCCGCCGGGCAGCGCCCGCCGGCGCATCTCCTCCAGCTGGGCGCGGGCGGCCATCTGCTGGGCGAACAGCGCCGTCTGGATGCCGTGGAACACGCCCTCCAGCCAGCCGACCAGCTGCGCCTGCGCGATCCGGAGCTCGGCGTCCGAGGGCGTCGCGTCCTCGCTGAACGGCAGCGTGATCCGCTCCAGCTCCTCGCGCAGGTCGGGCGAGAGCCCCTCCTCCAGCTCCCGGATGGACGCGGCGTGGATGTCGCGCAGCCGGTTGCGGCTGGCCTCGTCGAGGGGCGCGGCCCGCACCTCCTCCAGCAGCTGCTTGATCATCGTGCCGATCCGCATGACCTTGGCCGGCTCCTCGACCATGGCCGCGACGCCCTGCGCGCCCTCGGGGAGCTCGCCGCCGTCCTGCCCCTCGGCGGCCACCGGCATCGGCACCGCGCCGACCGGACGCCCGTCGGGGCCCACCACGACGATCTGCTGCGGACGCTCGCTGCCGTTCCCGGGTGCGGTCATGCCCCCCATCCTGCCTCGTGCCGGCGACCGCCACGCCGGTGGCCGGGGAACCGCCGGGCACCGGAACGGGCGGTCACCGGAAGACCGTGGCGCACTAGTCTGCGGGCGTGGGGGAGGCCCGGCTCGACGTCGCGCGGGTGCGCGGTCTCTTCCCCGCACTCGCCGACGGCTTCGTGCACACCGACGGCCCGGCCGGCACGCTGGTGCCCGAGAGCGTGGCCCGCGCGGTGGCCCACGCATTGCGCATGCCGGTCGCCAACCGGGGCGGGGTCTTCCCCGCGTCGGGCCGGGCCGAGGCGATCGTCACCGCGGCCCGCTCCGCGGTCGCCGACCTCGTGGGCGGGGTCGCCGGCGGCGTCGTCCTGGGCGGCAACATGACCACGCTGACCTACCGCTTCGCCCGCACGCTGGCCCGCACCTGGCGCCCCGGCGACGAGATCGTGGTCAGCCGGCTCGACCACGACGCCAACATCCGGCCGTGGATCCAGGTCGCGGAGGAGACCGGCGTCCTGGTGCGCTGGGCCGAGGTGGACATCGAGACCGGCGAGCTGCCCGTCTGGCAGTACGACCGGCTGCTCACCTCCCGCACCCGCCTGGTCGCCGTCACGGCCGCGAGCAACGCGATCGGCACCCGGCCCGACGTCGCCGCGATCGCCGCCCGCGCGCACGCCGCCGGTGCGCTGGTCTACGTCGACGGCGTGCACGCCGCCCCCCACGGCCTGCTCGACCGCCGCGCGCTCGGCGCCGACTTCCTCGCCCTCTCGGCCTACAAGTGGTGCGGCCCGCACGTCGGCGCCGTCGTCGCCGACCCCGGGCTGCTGGAGCAGATGTGGCCCGACAAGGTGCTGCCCGCCTCCGACCGCGTGCCCGACCGCTTCGAGACCGGCACCCCGCCGTTCGAGCTGCTGGCCGGCGTCCCGGCCGCCGTCGACCACCTCGCCTCGCTCAGCGGGGAGGCGACGGGCTCGCGGCGGGACCGGCTGCGCACCTCGATGACCGCGGTCGCCGCCTACGAGGGCCAGCTGTTCGGCTGGCTGGACGACGCGCTGCGGGCGATGCGGCACGTGCACGTCCTCGGCCGCCCGGCCGACCCCACGCCGACGCTGTCGTTCCGCGTCGCCGGCATGACCCCGCGGCAGGTGACCGCCGAGCTGTCCCGCCAGGGCATCTGCGCCTGGGACGGCGACTACTACGCCCGCGAGCTGTTCGACGCGCTCGGGGTCAACGAGGCCGGCGGGGCGGTGCGGCTGGGCCTGCAGCACTACAACACCGCCGACGAGGTCGGCTACGTGATCGACTCCGTCGCCGCGCTGCGCACCGCTACTCGTCGGTGATCAGCAGCACCTTGCCCACGTGCTCGCTGGCCTCGACCACCCGGTGGGCCTCCGCCGCCCGCGACATCGGCAGCCGCCGGTCGACGATCGGCCGGACGACGCCGCGCTCGACGTCGGGCCACACGTCGTGGCGCACCGCGGCGACGATCTCGGCCTTGCCGCCGGGGCCGGCCGGCGGGCGCGAGCGCAGCGTGGTGGCGTGCACCGCGGCCCGCTTGCGCATCAGCGCGCCGAGGTCGAGCTCGGCCTTGGTGCCGCCCTGCATGCCGATGCAGACCAGCCGCCCGCCGACGGCCAGGACGTCGACGTTGCGGGCCAGGTACTTCGCGCCCATGTTGTCCAGGACGACGTCGACGCCGGCGCCGTCGGTCTCCTCGCGGACCCGCTCGACGAAGTCCTCCTCGCGGTAGTTGACCAGCACCTCCGCGCCGAGCTCGCGGCAGACGTCGAGCTTCTCCGGGGTGCCGGCGGTGGTGAACACGCGGGCGCCGGCGCGGGCGGCCAGCTGGATGGCCATGGTGCCGATGCCGCTGGACCCGCCGTGCACGAGGAAGGTGTCGCCGCGCCCCAGCCGGGCCAGCAGGAACACGTTGGACCAGACGGTGCAGGTGACCTCGGGCAGCGCCGCGGCGGTGGCCAGCTCCACCCCCGCGGGGCGGGGCAGCAGCTGCCCGGCCGGGACGGCGACCCGCTCGGCGTAGCCACCACCAGCGAGCAGCGCGCACACCTCGTCGCCGACCTGCCAGCCGGTGACACCGTCGCCGACCTCGCTGACCACCCCGCTGCACTCGAGGCCGAGGACGTCGCTCGCCCCGGGGGGCGGCGGGTAGAAGCCCTGCCGCTGCAGCAGGTCGGCGCGGTTGACCGCGGTGGCCGCGACGTCGACGACCACCTCTCCCGGCCCGCAGACCGGGTCGGGGACCTCGGCCCACTCGAGCACCTCGGGACCGCCGGGCTCGCGGATCGTGATGGCACGCATGAGCCGACCCTAGGAGGGCCACGCTGCCCCCCACCGCTCGCCCGCTCGCGGTGGGACCCTGCAGCGTGGCCGCCCTCGACTTCCTGGACGTGGACCTGCCGGTTCTCGCCGCGCCGATGGCCGGCGGCGCCGGCACGCCCGCGCTGGTGCTCGCCGCGGCGACGGCGGGCGGCGTCGGCTTCCTCGCCGGGGGCTACAAGGCACCCGAGGCGGTCGCCGCCGAGATCGCCGAGGTGCGGGCGGCCGGCGTCCCGTTCGGCGTGAACCTCTTCCTGCCCTCGTCCGCACCCATGGCCGAGGCGGACTTCCGGCGGTACGCGCGCGAGATCGCCGGCGAGGGGGCGCCCTACGGCCTCGACCTGGCCGGCGCCGACCCCCGCTGGGAGGACGACGGCTGGCGGGCCAAGGTCGACCTGCTGCTCGCCGACCCGGTGCCGGCCGTGAGCTTCACCTTCGCCGTGCCGCCGGCCGACGTGGTGCGGGCGCTCCGGCGGGCGGGCAGCGCCGTGCTGGTCACCGTGACCGCCGCCGACGAGGCCCGCGCCGCCGAGGAGGCGGGTGCCGACGGGCTCGTCGTGCAGAGCACCGACGCCGGGGGGCACAGCGGCGTCCACGACCCGGCGCGGCCGTTGCCCGCGGTGCCGCTGCCCGAGCTGCTGGCCCGGGTCCGCGCGGTCACCGGCCTGCCGCTGCTGGCCGCCGGCGGCCTGGCCACCGCCGGGCAGGTCCGCGACGCCGTCGCGGCCGGTGCCGTGGCGGCCGTCGCCGGCACCGCCCTGCTGCGCACCGACGAGTGCGGCGCGCACCCCACCCACCGGGAGGCCCTGGTCGACCCGCGGTTCCCCGGCACCGCGCTCACCCGCGCCTTCACCGGCCGGCCGGCCCGCGGGCTGCGCAACGGCTTCCTCGAGCGGTACTCGGCGTCCGCCCCGCTCGGCTACCCCGAGGTCCACCACCTGACGCGGCAGCTCCGGGCCGCCGCCGCGGCCGCCGGGGACGCCGACCGGCTGCACCTGTGGGCCGGCACCGGGCACCGGCTCGCCCGCACCGGTCCGGCCGCCGACGTCTTCGCCGAGCTCGCCCGCGGCCTCTGACAGGACGCCTCCAGCGCGCTGCAAGCCGGCCGCAAGCGGCGGGCACCAGGGTTCGGTCCATGACGCTGCAGACCTCTGAGCTGGTCACCTCGGTGCGCGAGGTGGAGCGGGCGCGGGCGATCGCGCGCGCCCGGACGCGGGCGCGGCGGGCCGCGGCCACCCGGTCGTCCACGGCCGCCGCCTACCTGTGGTGCGCCGCCGCCTCGGCGTCGTCCGGCCGCTGAGTCACCGGCAAGTGGCTCGCTAGCGGTCCCGGCGACGGTGGGGCCATGACGACGAAGACCCCGCCGCTGCCGTTCCCCGTGACCCCCCGCCGCCCCGGCGACCCCGAGGCCGACCTGACCGGTTTCTCCCTCATCCACCGGGCGCTGCGCTCGGGCACCCGCGACCTCGCCGTGGCGGTCACCGGCATCGCGACCGGTGCCCCGTGCCCGCCCGAGCGCCACCGGGCGGTCGTCCACTTCGCCACCGAGGTGCTCGCCGAGATCCACGTCCACCACAGCCGCGAGGACGACGTCCTGTGGCCGGTGATCGCCGCCTCCGCCGGCGCCGCGGTCGACCTCGAGCCGCTCACCGAGGACCACACCGAACTGCACGCCGTCCTCGCCCGTGCCGAGCAGGCGCTGGCCGCCTTCGCCGCGCCCGGCGCCGACCTGCGGGCGACCGCCGCGCCGCTGGGCACCGTGCTCACCGGCATGGCCGACCTGCTCGACGAGCACATCGCCGAGGAGGAGGCCGAGGTCTTCCCGGTGATCCGCACGCACGTGTCGGCGAAGGACTTCGCGGCCTGCGAGAAGAGGTTCCAGAAGGGCTCCAGCCCGGCGCACCTGCTGTTCGTGCTGCCGTGGGTCATCGGGCAGTGCACCCCCGCCGAGCGGGCCGCCGTGCTGGGCGAGGCCCCGGTGCCGCTGAAGCTGCTGCTCACGCTCGGCGAGCGCCGCTGGCACCGCCGCCACGCCCTGGTGGTCGGCGCCTGATGGTGCTTCGTCGCGATCAAGCACCCGTGCTTGATCGCGATGAAGCTCGATCGAGAGCGTGCTCGGCGGCGGTGACCCAGTCGGGGTTGCCGGTCCGCCGGGCCACCTCGGCCGCCGTCCGCTGGTGCCGGGCCGCCGCCGCGGCGTCCCCGCGGTGCGCGGCCAGCCGGGCCAGCAGGGTGGCGGTCGGGCCGAGGGCGACCGTCGCCGTCCAGGCGCCGCACACGGTGCCCTCGTGCGGCAGCAGCCCGGCGTAGGCCTCGGCGACCCGCCCCTCGTCGCGGACGGCGAGGCCGAGGACCCCGCGCAGGTAGAGCCACAGCGGCGTGAAGAAGTCCTGGCCGACCGGGTAGCGGGTGGCGGCGAGCTCCCGGGCCTCGTCCAGCCGGTCCTCCAGGGCGAGCGCGGCGGCGAGCACCTCGTGCGCGTCCTCGGGCGCGGTGTCGTACATGGCGCGGGTCGACTCGGCCAGGCCGTCGTGGCGGCCGGCGGCGACGCGCAGGCAGAACACCGAGATCCACCACAGCGCGTGCGCCTGGTCGGCCCAGAAGCCGGTCTCGCCGACCTGGCCGACGGCGGTGCCGTAGGCCTCCTCGGCCTCGTCGTACCGGCCGGCCAGCGCGGCGCGCAGGCCGCGGTACCAGGTGGCGATGCCGCGCAGCAGCGGCAGCCCGAAGGCCAGCGCCAGGCGCTCGGCCTCGGCCGCGTGCTCGTCGGCGGCCGCCAGGTCGAGGACGCCGCAGCTGTGCTGGACCAGCACCAGCCGCGCGGTCGCCTCGAACAGGCCGAGGTCCTCGCGCTGCGCCAGCTCCAGCAGCTCCCGGCCCAGCCGGCCGCGCTCGTCGAGCCCGCCGTACCGGTAGGTGTTCAGGTAGCGGGCGTTCAGCGCCGAGGCGAGCAGCAGCGGGTCACCCGTGGCGCGGGCCAGCTCGACGGCCTCCAGGCTGGCCTCGTAGCCGCGCGGGTCGGGGGCGCCGGAGAGCGCGAAGGCGATGACGCCGAGCAGCCGGCTGCGCAGGTCCGGCCGGTCGGGCAGCGCGGCGATGGTCCGCTCGGCCACCGCGACGACCCGGTCGTCGACGGCGGTGTGCCGGGGGATCCACATCGTGGGGACGTCGCAGGCGAGCAGCACCTCCGCGGTGACCACGGGATCGCCCAGCCGCTCGGCCTCCGGCAGCGCCGCGTCGCGCAGCCCGCGGCCGGTGGGCAGGTCGCCGGCCAGCGTCGCCGCCCGCGCCCCGCGGGCCACCAGCCGCAGCCGCCCGGCCTCGTCGTCCGGGTGCGCGGTCGCGGCCGCCCGCGCCGCCCGTTGCCACCACTGCGCGGCGTCGCGGTGGGAGAAGCGGCGCTCGGCCAGCTCGGCGGCGGCCGCGGCGTGGCGCGCGGTCGCCGCGGCCCGGGCCGGCCCGGCGGCCTCCGAGTGGTGCGCCAGCGCGGTGACGTCGCCCGGCCGCAGCTCCTCCAGCGCCCGCGCCACCCGGTCGTGCAGCCGCGTCGCCCGCAGCGAGGAGAGGTCCTGGTAGAGGGTGTCGCGCACCAGCGCGTGCACGAACCGCAGCCGCCCCGGCCCCGGTTCCAGGAGGAGGCCGCTGACCAGCGCCGACTCCAGGGCGTCGACCACGGCGTCGTCGTCCTCGTCGGCCTGCGCGGCGGCGAGCAGCACGTCGACGTCGACGTCCCGGCCGCAGACCGCGGCCAGCCGCAGCAGGCTGCCGGTCTGCGCGGGCAGCGCCGCCAGCCGCGACCGGACGACGTCGCGCACCCCGCTGGGCACCGCGCCCACGTCGGCGCCGCCCGAGACCAGGCGGGCCAGCTCGCGGACGAGGAACGGGTTGCCGCCGGTGCGCTCGGCGATGGCGGCGCGGACGGCGTCGCCGACCGGGGTAGCCGTGACGTCGTCCACCAGGCGCCCGACCGCCTCGTCGTCGAGCCCGCCCAGCGCGAGCCGCAGCGGCGAGCGGCGGGCCAGGGCGGCGAGCGCGGCGTCCAGCTCGGGCAGCGGCTCGGGCCGGGTGGCGACGACGACCAGCACCCGGGCGCGCTCCAGCGCCGCGACCACGTCGCGCAGCAGGGCGGCGGTCTCCTGGTCGGCGCGGTGCAGGTCGTCGAGGACGACGAGCAGCGGCGCGGCGACGGCGACGTCGGCCAGCCAGCCGGCGACGGCGCGGTGCAGCCGGAACCGCGAGGCGGCGGCGTCACCGGCGGCGGGCTCGGGTGCGTCGCCGAGGAGCGGGGCGAGCCGGTCGGGTTCGGCGGGCGGGTGCGTGCGGGCCAGCCGGCCGAGCGCCTCGGTCCAGGGCCAGCCGCTGGGGGCGCCGTCGGTCTCGGGGCAGCGGGCGGGGCACGTCGTCCAGCCCGCGGCGGCGAGGTCGGCCGCCAGCCGCTCGACCAGCGCCGACTTGCCGCTGCCCGCCTCGCCGGTGACGACGGCGACCTGCAGCCGCCCGCCGGCCGCCGCGGACGCCGCCGCGTGCAGGGCGGTCAGCTCGGCGTCCCGGCCGAGCAGCGCAGGCCCAGGGACGTCCTCCGGCGTGCTGGTGCTCTGCGTGCGCGGTGCATGCAGAGCACCAGCACGCGCGGACACTCCCGGCGGGTGCAGGAGGCGCGGCGCCTGGGCGAGGACGTCGTCCTCCAGCGCGCGCAGCGCCGGACCCGGGTCGACGCCGAGCTCGTCGGCCAGCCGGCCGCGCACCTCGCGCAGCGCGGCCAGCGCGTCGGCCTGCCGGCCGGCCCGGTACAGCCCCAGCGCGAGCAGCCGCCAGCCCTCCTCGCGCAGCGGGTGCTCGGCGACGTGCGCGCGCAGCTGGGCCAGCGGGTCGGGGCCGCCGGGGACGTCGAGCGACGCGGCGGCCCAGCGCTCGACCGCGGTGAGCCGCAGCTCGTCGAGCCGGGCGGCCTCGGGCGCGGCCCACGGGTCGCCGGCGTACTCGGCGTAGGCCGGTCCCCGCCACAGCTCCAGGGCGGCGGCGTAGCGGTCGCGGGCGGCGGCCGGGTCGTCGCCGGCCAGCCGGTCGCCCTCGGCCAGCAGCCGCGCGGCGCGCAGCGCGTCGACCGCCTCGTCGTCGGGTCGCAGCGCGTACCCGGGCGGCACGGTGACCAGCAGCCGGGCCGGCGCGCGCGGCGGCCGGTCGGGCTCGAGCGAGCGGCGCAGGTGGCTGATGTGCGCCTGCAGGGCGGCCTGGGCGCGCGGCGGGGTCTCGGCGTGCCAGAGGTCGCCGACGAGCAGGTCGGCGGGGACGACGGCGCCGCGCGCGACCAGCAGCCGGGCGACGACGGACCGCTGCCGGTGCCCGCCGAGGTCGACGGGGTCGCCGTCCAGGGCCGCCCAGACGCCGCCCAGCACCCCGAACTCCACCGTCATAGCGCCGCGCAGCCTACGTGCAAGCCGGGGTGCAAGCGGGACGCAAGCGCCTCACCAGCGGTTCCGCCGAAGGTGACCGCCATGACGACGACCGTTCCGACCAGCGCCGACCGGACCCCGACCAGCCGCACCGAGCCGGCCGCTCCCGACCTGACCGGTTTCACGCTGGTCCACCGCGCCCTGCGCTCCGGCACCCGGTTGCTCGCCGAGGCCGTGGACGGCATCGCCCGCGACGACGCCTGCGACCGGCAGCGGCAGCGCGGCATCACCCAGTTCGCGCAGGCCGTGCTCGGCGAGGTCGGCGCGCACCTGGTGCACGAGGACGCCGCGCTGTGGCCGCTGACCATCGTCTCCGCCGACGACTGGGCCGAGCTCGCGCCGCTGACCGCCCACCACGTCGCGCTGGAGCGGCTGCTGGCGCAGGCCTGGTCGGTGCTGCCGGTGTTCGCCCGCTGCCCGAGCTCGGGTGCGCCGCTGCTCGCGCCGGTGCTGTGGAACATCGCCGACCTGGTCGAGGAGCACCTCGCCGAGGAGGAGGCGGTGGTCTTCCCGCTGCTGCACGCGCACGTGACCGGCGAGGAGATGGCCCGCGCGGTCGACCGGCTGCGCGCCGACACCCCGCTGAGCCGGCTGCTGTTCGTCGTCCCGTGGGTCGCCGACCAGTGCCACCCGGCGGAGCTGTCGCAGGTGCTCGCCGACGCCGACCCGCGCACGCGGCTGCTGCTGAGCCTGGGCGCGACGCGCTACGCCCGCCGCCGCGACGCCGTCCTCGGCTGATTCCCTATGGCCGCTTCGCGGTCAAGTGGATGTCTTGACCGGCGTTCTTGCGCCGCGCAGGCTGAGGTCGCGGGGAAGGTCGCCTCGTTTGTCGACCCTTCGGGTGTCTGACCTGTCATGTCCCGTGTGGACTTGCTGAGGGGCCTTCCCCGCCCGGCTGTTCGGAACCCGTTTGCGGCTGCGCCGGCGGGCGCGGACCTCGGGCGGGACGGTCCACTGCTCGGCGATGATCTTCTTGGCGGTGGCCGGGTCGACCGGGGTGCCGTCGGTGTCGCAGACGACGTAGGGCATGCCGCGGACCAGGACGGCGTGCAGCCGTTCGGCGAGGTGGGCGGCGACCACGCAGCAGGCCTTGAGGTGTCCGGCGCCGCGTTCGACCATCTGCACGTAGTAGATCCGGGCCAGCTGCGGGTCCTGGCGGCGGGCGTTGTCCGCGGCGCGGATCAGCGTGGTGCGCAGCAGCCGGTTGCCGGCCTTGCTCATCGGCTCGCCCTTGCGGTCGGTGTTCCCGGTCTCGCTGGCCTTCGGGGCCAGGCCGGTGAAGGAGCGGAACTGCTTGCCGGTCCGGAAGCGGCCGGGGCGGCCGATGATCGCGGTCACCGTCGGGGCGCCGATCTCGGCGAGCCCGGGCAGGCTGGCGGCCAGCGCGGCGGGGTCGGTGAACCGGTAGGCCTCGGCACGAGCCATGGCGTGGCCGGTCAGCTCGGCCTGCACGGCCTGCAGCAATCGCACCTCGGTGGCCCGGCGGCCAGGTCGGTGAACGCCGCGGCCGGGTGCTCGCCGTAGAGCTCGAGCGCGGCCGCTGCGGCGGCCCGCCAGGCGTCGGCGCGGGCGGCGCCCTGCTGGCCCTGGGAGGTCTTGCTGATCACCGTCAGCAGCCGGGTCCGGCCGGCGGCCAGCAGCGCCCGTGGGTCCGCCCAGCGTTCCAGGACTGCCAGGTCGGTCTTGGACAGGTCCCCGGTCAGTGGGGACTCGGGCAACAGCTGGCGGACCAGGTCCTTGAGCCGCCGCTGATGCAGCGCTCCCTGCTGGGTCAGCCGGTCGCAGGCGCGCACCCGGCGGTCCAGCGCGGCGGCTGCGGCGCCGGGCAGTTCCAGCGGCTGCAGACTCTGCGGAGCCAGCAGCGGTAGCCGGGCCAGGGTGTCGGCGTCGATGCCGTTGCTCTTGGCGTGCCGGGACAGAAATCGGCGCAGATCGGCGGCCGTGGCGCTGGCCACCCGAAACACCAGATGTCCCCGGTTGAGGAAGAGCACCGCGACCGGCAGCCAGGCCGGTCCGGTGGGCTCCATCACCACCTCCAGGCGGGTGCCCGGAACGGCGCCGGCCAGCGCCGCGGCCTCCACCGCGGCCAGGCTCTCCACCGTCGGGCGGGCCCGCCGGCGGCAGACCTCGCTGCCATCACCGCAAAGCACCCGGACGGTGTGCTCGCTGGCGATCCCCAGGTCCACTCCGACCAGGCGACGTTCCGCTGACATGGGCTGCTCCTCGCTGCCGACCCGGATCGATGCCTCCGGTCGGCCGCGACGAGCGACGCGAAGATCACGGTCACGGCCCCACGCGCGACGAGCGCCGGCCGAGACGATCCCGATCGCGGCACCCACTCATGTGCTGCAAGCGGGCCCGACCTCGAAGGATCGGCCCACTTCCCTCATTCGGGACTCCGTGACCGGGCCAGCGGTGGCAATCAGACGAACGAGACCCCACGTTCCTCAACGCGGTTCTCAGAGCGGAACTCGACGCCACCCACCGGACCAGCCGGGCCGCTCATGCAACCCGAGACCACCAGCGCGATCAACACCGGAGGTCCTTACATGAGCGGAGTGGATCCGTGCAGGTGACGCGCACGGATCCACTCCGGTCCTCACCTGTTCTTGAGGTCCTTGCGCAGGATCTTGCCCGCCGCCGACTTCGGCACCTGCTCGATGAACTCCACCGCGCGGATCTTCTTGTGCGGCGCGAGCCGCTCCCCGGCGTAGTCCATGACCTGCTGCTCGGAGATCTCCGAGCCCGGCGCCCGCACGATGAACGCCTTGGGCAGCTCCTCGCCGGTCGCCTCGTCCCTGACGCCGATCACCGCGGCGTCGGCGATGTCCGGGCTGGTCAGCAGCACGGCCTCGAGCTCGGCCGGGGCCACCTGGTAGCCCTTGTACTTGATCAGCTCCTTGACCCGGTCGACCACCGTGTAGCAGCCGTTGCCGTCGACCACGGCGACGTCCCCGGTGTGCAGCCAGCCGTCGGCGTCGACCGTGTCGGAGGTGGCCGACGGGTTGTTCAGGTAGCCCTTCATCACCTGCGGGCCGCGGATCCACAGCTCGCCGCGCTCGCCGTCGGCGGCGTCCGCACCGGTGGACGGGTCGACCAGCCGGCACTCGGTGTTCGGGATGGCGAAGCCGACCGAGCCCTTCGGCACCGCCCCGGCGGCGCCCGGCGGCTCGGCGCCCGGGTCGGGCGTCGTGTGCGACACCGGCGACAGCTCGGTCATGCCGTAGCCCTGCGCCACCGTGACACCGGAGTCGGCGCCCCTGCGCAGCCGCTCCTGGGCGGCGTTGGCCAGCGCCTCGTCCAGCGGCGCGGCGCCGGAGAGGATCGAGGTCAGCGACGAGAGGTCGTACTGGTCGACCAGCGGGTGCTTGGCCAGGGCCAGCAGGATCGGCGGCGCCACGAACGCGCGGGTGATCTTGTGGTCCTGGATGGTGCGCAGGAAGTCCTCGAGGTCGAAGCGCGGCAGCGTGACGACGGCGCCGCCCCAGGCCAGGCCCTGGTTCATCAGCACGGTCAGCCCGTAGATGTGGAAGAACGGGAGGACGGCGATGATCCGCTCCTCCTCGCCGAGCCGGATCAGCGGCCGGCACTGGGCGACGTTGGCCACCAGGTTGCGGTGGGTGAGCATGACGCCCTTGGGCAGGCCGGTGGTGCCGCTGGAGTAGGGCAGCGTGACCAGGTCGGTCGCCGGGTCGATGTCGACCTGCACCGACGGCGCCTGGCTGCCGAGCAGGTCGAGCAGCGAGGCGTGGCCCTCCATGCCGTCCATGACGATGACCTCGTCGACCGGGCTCTTCTCGACCGCGGCGCCGACGCGGTCCATGAACAGCGAGATCGTGATGACAACCTTGGCGCCCGAGTCGCGCAGCTGGAAGGCGATCTCCTCGGGCGTGTACAGCGAGTTGATCGGCGTCATCACGCAGCCGGCGGCGGCGATCCCGTGGAAGACCACCGGGTACCAGGGCGTGTTGGGGCAGAAGACGGCGACGACGTCGCCCTTGCGCAGGCCCCGCTCGTGCAGCGCGGCGGCGACCCGGTCGACGTAGGCGGCGAGCTGGCCGTGGGTGATGGTGTCGCCCTTGAGGCCGTCGATCAGCGCGGGGGAGTCCGGCCGCTCGCGCCCCGCGGCCAGGACGAACTCGGGTACCGACAGGTCCGGGATCTCGACGTCGGGATAGGGGCTGGCCAGGGCCACGGATTCCTCCTCGCGATGCGGTGTGGCGCCAGTCTCACATCCCGGGTGGCGGGGGTTACCCGGGGGTCACTTCGGCCAGAGCACCGACTGCGTGCAGCGGAACAGCGCGATGGTCTTCCCGCTGCCCTCGGCGCGGACGACGGCGTCCCACACCTGCGTCGTCCGCCCGGCGTGGGCGTTGGTGGCCACGACGGCGATCCCGCCGTCGCGCGCCGTCCCGAGGTAGTTGCACTTGAGCTCGATGGTGGTGAACCCGCTGGCCCCCTCGGGCAGCAGCGCGCGGGTGGCCAGGCCGCAGGCGGTGTCGGCGAGGCCGACGACGGTGGCCGCGTGCAGGTAGCCGTTGGGCGCGAGCACCTCGGGGCGGACCTCGAGGCGCGCCTCCAGCCGCCCCGGTTCGTGGGCGGTGATCCGCAGGCCGAGCAGTCCGGGCAGCGTGCCGGGGAGCAGGTCGTTGAGCTCGTCGGCGGTGTGGAACCCGGTGGCGGCCATGCGGGGGAACCTACTTCCCGCTTTCGGCGCCGGAAGCGGGACCGCTTCCGGCGCCGAAAGCGGGAGGGGCTCAGCCGGCGGCGGTCTCCCAGAGGCCGACGACGTTGCCCTCGGGATCGGTCACGTAGGCGGCGAAGCCCATGTCGCCGACCGGCGTCTTCCCCACGACGGTCGACCCACCCAGCTCACCGATGCGCTCCAGCGCGACCTCGATGCTCTCCACGTCGACGACGACCACCGGGCCCTTCGTCGCCGCGATCTGCCGGGAGAGCATCCCGCCGTTGATGAACCCCGGCTCGGTCGGTCCCTGCTCACCGCTGGGGCCGGTCGAGACGATCGTGTAGTCCATCTCGGGCATCTCCATCAACTGCCAGCCGAACGCCTCCTTGTAGAAGCTGCGCGCACGGTCCCCGTCGTCGAAGGGGATCTCGAAGTGCACGACCCGACCGGACATCCCGCCACCTCCTCAATGAGCTCCTCACGGACGGCGGAACGCTATGCCCGCACGGCGCCCCGCGGGAGGAGGGCGTGCACGCCGAACACCTGGTTGGCGACCTGGGTGACCCGCAGGTCGACCACGACGCTGGCCAGCGCCATCGCCTCGGACCGGCCCAGCCCGTGCAGGGCGCCGAGCAGGCCGAGCATCGCATCCAGCGCGTCGGCCGCGGCCTCGTCGAGGTCGTCGCCGAGGCCCATCGCCACCCAGCCGGCCGGGGTGTCGGCCACCGGGGTGGTCAGCGGCCGGTCGCACAGGTCGGGCAGGACGTCGAGGGTGAGGTCGGCGCGCTCGACCGGGCACTCGATCGCCGTCCCGCTCACCTCGCCGTCCCCCTGCGCCGCGTGCCCGTCGCCGACGCTGAACAGCGCGCCCTCGACCGGTACCGGCAGGTAGAGGGTCGCGCCGGTGACCAGCTCGCGGCAGTCGAGGTTCCCGCCGTGCCAGTACGGCGGGATGGTCGAGTGCCGCCCGGGCTCGGCCGGCGGCATGCCCATCACGCCGAGGAACGGCCGGACGGCGACCGTGCCGACGGAGCTGCGCGCGGTGCCGCCGTCGATCTCCCACGGGACGACGGCCGGTTGATCGATGCCGAGCCGCACGTTCCACGCGGTCGGCCGCAGCCCGGCGTACGTCGTCCCCCAGGCGCCCGGGACGACGTCGTCGATCCGGACGGCGAGCACCGTGCCGGGGGAGGCGCCGCGGACCTCGACCGGCCCGGTGAGCGCGTGACCGGCGCCCTCGGTGTGCTCCGGGGCGCGGCGGCGGGTGGCCACGTCGCCGGTGTGCGGCTCGAGGAACCAGCCCGAGTCGAGGGTGCGGAAGCGGACCGTCGTCCCGGGGTCGACGCTCAGCACGGGCGGCAGGTCGCGGTCGAACCAGCCGTGCAGCGTGCGGGCGTCGGGCTCGAGGGTGGGGATCTCCGCCATGCCGCCCATCCTGCGGGGCGACCGCTCTCAGGCCAGGCCGCGGGTGGTGCGCGCGGGCGGGCGGGTGCCCTGGATCGAGGCGACCATGTCGAGGGTCTGCCGGGTCGGCGCGACGTCGTGCGCCCGGAACACCCGCGCGCCGAGCCAGGCGCTGACCGCGGTGGTGGCGAGCGTGCCGGTGAGCCGCTCCTCCAGCGGGACGTCGAGGGTCTCGCCGACGAAGTCCTTGTTCGACAGCGCGACCAGCACCGGCCAGCCGGTGGCGACCAGCTCGCCCAGCCGCCGGGTGGCCTCCAGCGAGTGCCGGGTGTTCTTGCCGAAGTCGTGGCCGGGGTCGACCATCACGCGCTCGCGGTCGACGCCGGCCGCCACCGCGGCCTCGGCCAGCGCCGTCGTCCGGCCCACGATGTCGGCGACGACGTCGTCGTAGGCGATCCGGTGCGGCCGGGTGCGCGGCGGCAGGCCGCCGGCGTGCGTGCACACCAGCCCGGCGCCGGCCGCGGCGGCGACCTCGGCCAGCTCGGGGTCCACCCCGCCCCAGGCGTCGTTGACGACGTCGGCACCCGCGGCCAGCGCCTCGCGCGCCACCGACGCCCGCCAGGTGTCGATGGAGAGGGGCAGCGCCGGGTGGGCGTCGCGGATCGCGGCGATCAGGTCGACGGTGCGGCGGATCTCCTCGGCGGCGTCCACCTCCTCGCCGGGCGCGGCCTTGACGCCGCCGACGTCCACCATGTCGGCGCCCTCGGCGACCACCCGGTGCACCCGCTCGACGGCGGCCTGCAGCTCGTAGGTGGCCCCGCGGTCGTAGAACGAGTCGGGCGTGCGGTTCACGATCGCCATGACGACGAACGCGCCGTCGGGCACGTCCAGCGAGCCGATGCGCAGCACGCGGGTTCCCCGCTCAGTCCACGAGGGCCTGGCTGACCAGCTGCCGCAGGTGGTTGCGGATCGGCAGCGTGCTCGAGGGCAGCAGCTGCGTGTAGAAGGTGACGACGACGTCCTCCACCGGGTCGACGTAGAACGCGGTGGACGCCGCCCCGCCCCAGCTGTAGTCGCCGACGCTGGACACGACGCCGTAGCGCACCGGGTCGATCACCATCGAGAAGCCGAGGCCGAACCCGACCCCGCGCAGCGGGGTCTCGGCGAACAGCGGCCGGCCGAAGCTCTCCAGGTCCTGGTTGCCGGGCAGGTGGTTGCGGACCATGTGCGCGATCGTCCGCGGGCCGAGCAGCCGCCCGCCGTCGTGGTCGCCGCCGCGGCGCAGCAGCTCGCAGAAGCGCAGGTAGTCACCGGCGGTGGAGACCAGCCCGCCGCCGCCGGAGAGGAACGCGGGCTTGGAGTGGGCGGCGGCGCCCATGGCGTCCAGCGGGGCGAAGCCGGTCGGCGCCCCGCCGGGCGGACCGGGGACGGCGGCGTAGAGGCGGGCCAGCGCCTCGGGCTCGTCGCCGTCCCGCAGGCCGAACGAGGTGTCGCGCATGCCGAGCGGCGCGAAGATCCGCTGCTCGAAGAACTCGTCGAGCGGCTGCCCGGAGAGCACCTCGACCAGCCGGCCGAGGACGTCGGTGGAGACGCCGTAGTTCCACTCGCTGCCGGGCTGGAACACCAGCGGGATGGCCGCCCACTGCCGGCAGACCTCGGCGGAGTCGGCGCCGGGCGGGGTGCCCCACTCGTGGCCGGCGGCCCGGTACATCGCGTCGCACGGGTGCGCGTGGTGGAAGCCGTAGGTGAGCCCGGAGGTGTGGGTGAGCAGGTGCCGCACCCGGATCGGCTCCAGCGCCGGCTGGGTGACCGGCTTCTGCGCGGAGCCGGCGACGTAGACCCGCGGCTCGGCGAACTCGGGCAGCCACTTCGCGATCGGGTCGTTCAGCTCGAACGCGCCCTCCTCGTACAGCATCATCGCCGCGACCGAGGTGACCGGCTTGGTCATCGAGAAGATGCGCCAGCGGGTGCCGGCCTCGACCGGCAGCCCCTCCTCGACGTTCCGCCGTCCGGCGGTGCCGACGTGCACCAGCCGCCCGTGCCGGGAGACGGTGACCAGGAAGCCCGGGATCCGCCCCTCGTCGACCCAGCGGGCGAGCCGGCGGTCCAGCCGGGACAACCGTCCCGGGTCGAACCCCACCTCACCGGGGTCGGTGGTCACCTCGAGTTCCGTCACGTCTCCTCCGATGGATGGCTCCCTGGACGGCGCCGGCGCCTGCCCCCGCATCCTGACGCAGGGGCAGGCGCCGTGCCGTCCGGATCAGACCGGGACGTTGCCGGCGGCCTTCTTCAGGTTGGAGCCGGCGGTCACCTTGACCGTGTTGGCGGCCGGGATGTCGATGGTCTCGCCGGTCTGCGGGTTGCGGCCGGTCCGGGCCGACCGCTGGGTGCGCTCGACGGTCAGCAGGCCGGAGACCGCGACCTTCTCGCCCCGGGTGATCGCCTCGACGAGCTCCTCCTGGAGGCCGTCGATGACCGAGGTGACGGTCGACGCGGGCACGTCGGCGCGCTTGGCGATGGCGGAGACCAGTTCGCTCTTGTTCACAGGGTTCCTCTCGGTGTCGTGTCTGGCGCCCGGGCGCGGCTGGTGCCGGCCCCCGTCCTCCCTCGACGCGTCAGCCGCGTCGGGGAGTTCCCCCGGGGACCGCACGGCCGCCCGCCCGGTTGCATCCGGCCTCGTCAGGAGGCCGGACCAGGGGGCACCGTGCCATGCCGACCAGCCATCACGCCACTGCGGGGGGTGGGAAATCCCTGGAGTCACAGCCGTACCGGTCCGTCACGGGGGGCTGGTGAGCGGGTCTCGTGGCCCCCTGCATAGCGTGGACGGCGTGCCAGTGATCCCGGGGACCGACCTGACCGTCAGCGACCTGTGCCTGGGCGGCAACGTCTTCGGCTGGACGGCGGATGAGCCCGGCTCCTTTCCGTCCTCGACCGCTACCTCGACGCGACGCCGTCGACGGTCAGCCCGTTCGTCGACACCGCGGAGATGTACGGCAGCGGCCGCTCCGAGCAGCTGCTGGGCGGGTGGCTGGCCGAGCGCGGGCTCCGCGACCGGTTCGTCGTGGCCACCAAGGCCTCGCCGATGGAGAAGGAGCACCCGCTCTCGGCGGTGGAGATCCGGACGGCGGCCGAGCAGTCGCTGCGCAACCTGCGGACCGACCGGATCGACCTGTACTACGCCCACTACGACGACACGACGACGCCGCTCGAGGAGACGCTGACCGCGTTCGACGAGCTCGTGACCAGCGGGAAGGTCCGGTACGTCGCGGCGTCGAACTACTCGGCGGCGCGGCTGACCGAGGCGCTGGAGACCTCGGAGAAGCTCGGCGTCACCCGCTACGTCGGGCTGCAGACGCACTACAACCTGGTCGACCGGGCGCGGTTCGAGGACGAGCTGCGCGACGTGGTCGCCGCGCACGGCCTGGGCACGTTCCCCTACTTCGGGCTGGCCCGCGGCTTCCTGACCGGCAAGTACCGCGCCGGCGAGCGGGTGGACTCCCCGCGCGCGGCGAAGGCCGCCGAGCACGTGGGGGAGCGGGGGGACCGGATCCTGGCCGCGCTGGCGCAGGTCGCCGACGCCCACGGGGTGACCGGGTCGGCGGTGGCGCTGCGCTGGCTGGCCGACCAGCCGACCGTGGTCGCGCCGCTGGCCAGCGCCCGCAACGTCGAGCAGCTGGCCGACCTGCTGCCGATGCAGGACCTGCGGCTCGCCGACGACGAGCGGCAGCTCCTCACCGACGCGTCGGCCTGATGCGGAGTGGATCCGTGCGGGTCACCCGCACGGATCCACTCCGCAACGCTCAGACGGCGACGATGCGGTCCCGGACGGCCTGGACCAGCTCCGGGGTCACGTCGGTGACGCCGTGGTCGTGGGCGGCGTGGCCGGCGACCTGGCCGAGGATGCCGGCCTCGTCGGCGGCGGAGAACCGGGCGCTGCAACCGGGGATGACGTCGCCGCAGGCGAAGGTCTTCACGGTGGACTCCTCGTCGGGGGTGGTGCGCGGCCGAGCCGTCCGGTCGGACGCCCGGGGTTCGGGGTCGGCTACTTCGCGTGCCGGGCCGAGGCGAGGTCGTCGAGCCGGATCAGGCCGAGGACGGCGCCGACCTGGTCGGTCACCAGCACGGGGTCGAAGCGCTCCGCCGGCGCACGGGTGAGCGCGCGCTGCAGCGTCTCGCCGATGTCCGCCGAGGGGTGGACCCGCAGCGACACCGGCGCGACGTAGGTCTCCGCCGTGCGCGGGTCGCGCAGGACCAGGTGCAGCGGCTCGCCGTACGAGCCGACCAGGACGGCGGGGGGCGGGGCCTCGACGGCGTCCGCGGCCGGCACCTGCCGGACGGGGCGCATCAGGCTCGCGACGCTCTCGGTGAGCCGGACGCGGGCGGCCTGGCCCTTCACCAGCCGGACCACCTCCGGGGCCAGCGGCGCGAACCCGGACGACGGCCGGCCGAGCACCCAGCCCTGGCCCAGCGGGACGCCCAGGCGCATGAACGCGGCCAGCTCACCCGCGGTCTCCAGCCCCTCGGCCAGCAGCCAGGCGTCGATCCGGTCGGCGAACTCGCCGACCATCTCGGCCAGCGCCACGCGCACCGGGTCGGAGTCGGCGTCGCTGACCAGCGCCCGGTCCAGCTTGACCACCTGGGGGCGCAGGGCGGCCAGCTGCTGCAGGCCGGAGTAGCCGGAGCCGGCGTCGTCCAGGGCGATGAGGGCGCCGCGGTCCCGCAGCTCGTCGGCCTGCCGCCTGAGCGCGGCCAGGTCGTCGACCGGGGTGTGCTCGGTGAGCTCGACGACGACGCGGGTCAGGTCGCGGCGGGTCGCCAGGGCCCGCTGCACCGGGTCGCTGCCGAGCAGGTGGGGGCTGACGTTGACGGTCAGGAAGGTGTTCTCGGGCAGAGCGGGGACGGCGGCCAGCGCCTTGTGGACGGCCAGCGCCTCGAGCTCGGCGCCCAGGCCGGCCTCCTCGGCCGCGGCGAACCACACGTCGGGGCCGGCGGTGCCGGGGAAGCGGGCCAGCGACTCGTAGCCGGCGACGGTGGCGCCGGCCAGGTCGACGATCGGCTGGAAGGCCAGGGCGAGGTCGTCCGGGGACGCCAGCAGCGGCCTGCAGTCCGGCAGGGTGAGGGTCCCGGGCACGGTTCGTGGATCGGCGCCGCGGCGGCGGGCGTGAACGGCGGGCCGGGGCGTGTCACCCGTCCGGGGGAGGGCGGCGCGCCGTCACTTCGAGGGACGATCCGGTTTCGCACGGACCGACGTGACAGCATGGGTCCGACCGCGGGTCCAGCAGTGCGCCCGCCGCTGCCGGGAGCTCGAGGGGAGACGTGCGTGTCGGCACTGCCCACTCCTGCGCCCGTCGACGTGCTCCGCGACCGGCACCGCATCGCGAGCGCCCGCCGGTTGCTCGTGGAGGTGCCCGGCCCGGCGGCGTTCGACCGGCTCTCCGCGCTCGCCGCCCGCCTCGTCGGCACCGGCCACGCCAAGGTCACGATCTTCACCGACCAGGACATCGTCGTCGGCGGGCACGGCCTGCCGGCCGGTGTCATCGGCGGCCCGGCGATGCTCACCGGCGCGCTGTCGGAGATCGTCGTCCGCCGCGGCGAGACGCTGAACATCCCCGCGGCCCGCGACGACGAGCGGGTGGCCCACCTGCACGCGGTCACCTCCGGTCAGGTGCAGGCCTACCTGGGTGTACCGCTGGTCGCGGCGTCCGGGCACGTCGTCGGCGTCCTCGCCGTCTACGACCCGACACCGCGGTCCTGGTCCGACGACGCCGCCCGGCTGCTCGAGCAGCTGTCGGCGTCGGTCGTCGCCGAGCTCGAGCTCTCGGCCGCGCAGTCGGCGGTGGGCGCGTCGTCGGCGCGGCTGGACGTGGCCCTGGAGGCCG
Organism: Geodermatophilus sp. SYSU D00691; assembly: GCF_054050275.1. Taxonomy (NCBI): domain Bacteria; kingdom Bacillati; phylum Actinomycetota; class Actinomycetes; order Geodermatophilales; family Geodermatophilaceae; genus Geodermatophilus; species Geodermatophilus sp. SYSU D00691. The sequence continues at coordinate 35,309 of NZ_JBJGYZ010000026.1, read as the reverse complement.
GCTCGGTCGGCATCTGGGAGCGCGACCTGCGCACCGGCTCGGTGTTCTGGGACGAGCGCGCCGCGGCGATCTTCGGCCTCGAGGGCGCGGTCCAGCTCGACGACCTCGACCAGCTGATGCAGCACATCCACCCCGACGACCACGCCGGCGTGCGCGAGGCGATGGCCACCGCGCTGGCCGAGCGCGGCGAGTTCGTCGCGGAGTGCCGGGTGCTGCGGACGGACGGCGCGGTCCGGTGGACCGTCTCGCGCGCCCGCGTCGTCGTCGACCCCGGCGGGGAGGCGGTGCGCGTCCTCGGCACCGTCGTCGACGTCACCGACGCGCGCGAGGAGTCCGAGCGCCGGCTGTCCGCCGTGCAGCGGGCGGCGGCCATCGCCGAGGTGGCCGCCGAGATGGCCAACGCGACGCGGATCGAGCAGCTGGCCGGGATCGCCCAGCGCGGCGCCCAGGTGCTCGGCGCCCGCTCCAGCGCGCTGGCCGTCTTCGACCCCGGCGGCGCGCCGCTGCGGCTGCACCTGACCCACTGGCTCGTCGACGCCGTCCGCACCGGTGCCGACGTCGAGCTGCCGCCCGAGGGCGTCGAGATCGAGCTCGACGACTCGCTGCCCACCCAGTACGTGGCGCGGCACGGCCGGCGCGTGTTCCTGTCCTCCGCCGAGGAGGCGCGGGCCCGGTTCCCGAAGATGGCCGAGATCACCGACGTGATCGGCGTGCACGCGCTCGCCGCGCTGCCGCTGCGGGTCGAGGGGCGGCTGCTCGGCAGCTTCGTCGTCGTCTGGTCCGAGGAGCACCCCTTCGCCGGGGACGACCTCGAGGTGCTCGACGCGCTCACCGCGCAGATCGCCCTCTCGGTGTCCCGCCTGCAGGCCGACGCCGAGCGCGACGCCGCCGTCACGGCCATGGCCGAGGCCAACCGGCACCTGCAGCTGCTCGCCGACGTCGGCCAGGTGCTGTCGGACACCGTCGACATCAGCGCGCAGATCGACGAGCTGACCTCGCTCGTCGTCCCCGCCCTCGGTGACTGGTGCTGGCTGGTCGTCACCGACGAGCAGGGCCGGCTGCACGAGATGGCCACCGGTCACCGCGACCCCGCCCGCCGGGCCGAGGTGGACGAGTACGTGCGGTCGATGCTGGCCGGCGCCACCGAGGAGGCCAGCCCGCACCGGGTGTCGCGCACCGGCCGGCCGGTCGTGATGCCGGTGATCGAGCAGGAGTACCTGGAGCGGATCCTGCCCGACCCCGCACTGCGCGAGCTGTTCGCCCGCCTGGGCGCGGTCTCCAGCGCGATCGTGCCGCTGGCCGGCCGCGGTCAGACGCTCGGCGCCCTCGGGCTGCTGAACGGCCCCGACCGCGGGCCGCACTCCGCCGCCGAGGTGGACACCGCGATCGAGGTGGGCCGCCGGGCCGGGCTGGCGCTGCAGCACGCGCGGCTGTTCGTCCAGCAGCGGGCCCTCGCCGAGACGCTGCAGCGCAGCATGCTGACGGCTCCGCCGGAGCCCGACCACAGCGAGATCGTCGTCCGCTACGTGCCGGCCGCCGCGGCCACCGGGGCCGAGATCGGCGGCGACTGGTACGACGCGTTCCTGCAGACCGACGGCGCCACGGTGCTCGCGATCGGCGACGTCGTCGGCCACGACAGCCGCGCGGCGGCCTCGATGGGGCAGGTCCGGGGCCTGCTGCGCGGCATCAGCTACTCCAGCGGCGCCTCCCCGGCGCGGGTGCTCACCGAGCTCGACCGCGCCGTCCACGGCCTGGCGCTGGACACCATGGCGACCTGCCTGGTGGCCCGGCTCGAGCGCACCCCCGACGACCTCGCCGGGGGGCGGGCGCGGCTGCGCTGGTCCAACGCCGGGCACCTGCCGCCGATCGTGCTCGGCGCCGACGGCGCGGTCACCGTGCTCGACGGCGGGTCGTTCGACCTCCTGCTGGGGGTGGCGCCCGACACCGAGCGCTGCGACCACGTCGCCGAGATCGAGCGGGGCTCGACGGTGCTGCTCTACACCGACGGGCTGGTCGAGCGCCGCGACCGCGACATCGACGCGGGCACGGCGGAGCTGGTCGAGGTGCTGCGCGACTGCGTGGGGCTGCCGCTGGCCGAGCTGTGCGACCGGGTGCTCACCCGGCTGTTCCTGCCCGACACCGAGGACGACGTCGCCCTGCTCGCCGTCCGCCTGCATCACGAGGACCGCCCCCGGCCGCCCGTGGCCGGCCCGCAGCTCGTCCCGCCGGGCATCGCGCCCTCCCCGCCCGTCCGGCGCTGAGGCTCAGCCCCGGCGGCGACGGCGGACGGCGGTCCGGGTGCGGGCCGGCAGGTCGACCGCCACCGGCGCGGACCAGCCGCGCCAGACCGACAGCACCCGCAGGGCCGCGACGAAGACGATCACCGCGATCGCGACCGGCAGCGGGTCGAGGTCCAGCGGCCCGGAGAGCACGCTCAGCAGCCCGGCTCCGAGCAGCGCGGCCACCGCGTTGTACGGCCCCGGCTGCACGATGTCGGCGCGCTGGGCCAGCAGCACATCGCGGATGAGCGCGCCGCCGACCGCGGTGAGCGTGCCGATGAACAGCACCGAGGCGACCGGCAGCCCGGCCAGCTCCGCCCGCTGCGCGCCGACCACGGTGAAGAAGCCCAGCGTGACCGCGTCGAGGACCACGAGCAGCCCCGTGAGCCGCGACAGCCAGCCGGAGAAATAGAACGTCACCATCGCGGTGATCGCCACGGTGGGCAGGTACGCCTCGTTGGTCAGCGCGACCGGCGGGCCCTCGGCCAGCAGCACGTCGCGGATCAGGCCGCCGCCCAGCCCGCCGCTGATCGCGAGCAGCAGCACGCCGGAGACGGCGAAACCCTCGCGGGCGGCGAGCAGCCCGCCGGTGAGCGCGCCGATGACGATCGCGGCGAGGTCGACCGACAGCGGCACGCGGAGCGCTTCGGCCACGGCGAGGAGTTCCACGGAGGGACATCTTCCGCTCGCCCGCCGTCCGGCCACTCCGGTGGTCGCGAGGCCGGTGCCGGTCGGCCCTGGTGCCCCGCCCCGGCCGCGAGCAGCGTGCGCGCCGGTCGAGCGAGGAGGCAACCATGGACCTGATCCGCCCCGGGGACGCCGTCTACGACGACGCCCGCCGGGTCTTCAACGCCGGCATCGACCGGCGCCCCGCCGTGATCGCGCGGTGCGCGACCGCAGCCGACGTCGCCGAGGCGCTGCGGACGGCGCGCGACGGCGGGTTGGACGTCGCCGTCCGAGCGGGCGGTCACTCGGTGGCCGGCTTCAGCGTCAACGAAGGGGGCCTGGTGGTCGACGTCCGGCCGATGACCGACGTCCGGGTGGACCGGGACGCGCGCACGGTCACGGTGGGCGCCGGGACGACCTGGGGCCGGTTCGACGAGGCGACCCAGCAGGTGGGGCTGGCGACCACCGGCGGGCGGGTGTCGACGACCGGAGTGGCTGGGCTGACGCTGGGCGGCGGGTCGGGGTGGCTCGAGCGCCGCTTCGGCCTGACCTGCGACAGCCTGCTGTCGGTGGACCTGGTCACGGCCGACGGCGAGCGGGTGACGGCCAGCGCGAGCGAGGAGCCGGAGCTGTTCTGGGCGCTGCACGGCGGCGGCGGCAACTTCGGCGTCGCGACGTCCTTCACCTTCCGGCTGCACCCGGTCGGGCCGGAGGTCCTGGCGGGGCTGCTGATCTGGCCGGGGACGGTCGGCCGCGACGTCGCCCTCGCCTACCGCGACCTCGCCCCCAGGACGCCTGACGAGCTGGGGTCGGCGCTGGTGTTCCTCACCGGCCCGCCGGAGCCGTTCGTCCCGGAGCACCTGCAGGGCGCCACCGTCGCCGCCGTCGCCGTCCTCTGGTCGGGGGACCCGGCCGACGGCCCGGAGGCGGTCCGCCCGCTGCGCGAACTGCGCCCCGAGGTCGACCTGGTCGGCCCCATGCCGTACGCCGCGTTCAACTCCATGCTCGACGACCCGCCCGGGTTCCACCAGTACTGGAGCGGCGACTACCACGACGCGATGCCCGACGAGGCGATGGACGTGTTCGTGAAGTACGGCGCCGACCGGCCGTCGCCGCTCAGCCAGCAGCTGCTGGCGCCGTGGGGCGGTGCCGTGGCGCGGCTGCCGGAGGACGCCACCCCGCTGGCCCGGCGGGACGCCGCCTGGATCACGCACCCGTTCGCCACCTGGTCGGACCCGGCCGACACCGAGGTCAACGTGGCGTGGGCGCGCAACTTCCGGCGCGACATCGCCCGGTACGCCAACGGCGGGGTCTACCTCAACTTCATCGGCGCGGAGGGTCAGGACCGGATCCGGGCGGCCTACGGACCGGAGAACTACGCCCGGCTGGCGGCGGTCAAGCGGCGGTTCGACCCGGAGAACGTCTTCCGCGGCAACCAGAACATCGAGCCGGCCCCGGCCTGAGCCCCGCCCTGCGTTCCTGGCGCCGAGAGCGGAGGTCCGTCCCGGCCGGGGCGGTGACAGGGGCGCCGGTGCCGCCTTAGTTTGACGGCACCGCCACCCCTCCCCGGAGGTCGCCATGACCGTCCACCGTCCCGGCAAGGACGACGTCGCCGCGCTCGCCCGCTCCTACGGCATGCAGCCCAGCGACGCCGAACTCGACACCTACGCTCTGCTCGTCGCGGGCACCTTCGACTCCTACGAGGCGGTCGAGGAGCTCTACGCGGCGATCGCGCCGCCGGAGCGCACCGACCGCCCGAGCTCCCGGCCGGACGAGGCGGAGAACCCGCTCGGCGCCTGGTACGTGCGCACCGAGATCCGCGGGGCCGACGCCGGGCCGCTGGCCGGGCGGACCGTCGCGGTCAAGGACAACATCGCGGTCGCGGGCGTCCCGATGATGAACGGCTCGCACACCCTGGAGGGCTTCGTCCCCCGGCGCGACGCCACCGTGGTCAGCCGGCTGCTCGGCGCCGGCGCGACGATCACCGGCAAGGCCGTGTGCGAGGACCTGTGCTTCTCCGGCGGCAGCCACACCTCGTGCAGCGGTCCCGTGCGCAACCCGTGGGACCCGTCCCGCACCACCGGCGGCAGCTCCAGCGGCAGCGCCGCGCTCGTGGCCGCGGGGGAGGTCGACCTCGCGCTCGGCGGCGACCAGGGCGGCTCGATCCGCATGCCGGCGGCGTTCAGCGGCATCGTGGGGCACAAGCCGACCCACGGCCTGGTGCCCTACACGGGCGCGTTCCCGATCGAGCTGACCCTCGACCACCTGGGTCCGATGACGCGCACCGTGGCCGACGCCGCCGCCGTCCTCGACGTCGTCGCCGGGCGCGACGGGCTGGACCCGCGGCAGCCGGCCGGCCTGGTGCCCGAGGAGTACGCCGCGGCGCTCGGCGGCGACGTCGCCGGCCTCCGGGTGGGCGTCCTCGCCCAGGGGTTCGGGTTCGCCGAGCTGTCCGAGCCCGGGGTGGACGACACGGTGCGCGCGGCCGCCGGCCGGCTCGGTGAGCTCGGCATCGAGGTGGTCGACGTCGACCTGCCGTGGCACCGGCACGCGATGCACGTCTGGAACGTGATCGCCACCGACGGCGCCGCGGCCCAGATGATCAACGGCGAGGGCTACGGCCTGAACTGGGAGGGGCTCTACGACCCCGAGCTGGTCGAGCACTACGGCCGGCAGCGCCGCGAGGTCGCCGACCGCTGGTCGCCCACGGTGAACCTGGTCGCGATGGCCGGCCGCTGGTCGGCCGAGCGGATGCACGGCCGCCACTACGCCATGGCGCAGAACCTGGCCATCGAGGTGCGCGAGCGCTACGACCAGGCCCTGTCGCACGTCGACCTGCTGGTGCTGCCCACCGTGCCGATGGTCGCCCCGCCGATCCCCGCGCCCGACGACCCGCTCGAGATCCAGGTGGCGCGGGCGCTGGAGATGATCGTCAACTGCGCGCCGTTCGACGTCAGCGGCCACCCGGCGACCAGCGTCCCGGCCGGGCTGGTCGACGGGCTGCCGGTCGGGATGATGCTGGTCGGCCGGCGGTTCGAGGACGCCACCTGCCTGAGGGTCGCGCACGCCTTCGAGCAGCTGGTCGGCGGCTTCCCCGCGCCGCCCACCCGCGAGCCGGCCCTCGCGTAACCCCCACTCCCGCTTTCGGCGCCGAAAGCAGCACTGCTTTCGGCGCCGAAAGCGGAGGTCGGCTACTGGCCGGGCGGGACCTCGAGGTCGGTGGCCGTGTCACCGGGCGCCCGCGTGGCCTCCGCCTGGGCGCGCACCTCGGCGTCCCGGGCGGCCATCGCCTCCTGCCGGTCGCCCTCCTCCTCGAGGATCCGCGCGGCCTTCCACGCCGCCGGGATCGCGAACGCGTCGACCAGCGTGGTCATGTGCGGCCGCAGGTCCTTGAGCAGCGCGTTCACCGTCGCCGTCAGCGCCTTGGCGCGGGTGGGGGTGAGCCGGCCGTGCTCGAGGAACCAGCCCTTGTCCTGCTCGATCGTCCACAGCGCGTAGAGGTCGCACAGCGAGTCGAGGAGCCGCCTGGCGTCCGGGTCGGTGGTGCGGTCGACGCCGGCCACGAACGCCTCGAGCACGATCCGGTCGATGTGCGTCTGCGCCGTCCGCAGCACGTGGTCCTGGACGTCGTTGAACATGTCGAAGGGCTCCATGCCCTCGGTCGCCGCGTTCCTCCGCAGTCGCTTGATCGCGCCCTCGAGGGTGTGCTTCTCGCGGAACTCGAACATCTTCAGCTGCCAGCCGCGATCGAGCAGGGGGACGTCGTCGTCCCGGCCGGGCACCGCGTCGACCAGCCGCGCGATGAGGTTGCGGGCCGCCGTCCGCTCCAGCACCGTCTCGCGGACCATGTCGGCGACGAAGCCGACCTTGCCCCACCCGTCGAGCGAGCCGAACGCGTCGCGGTAGCCGGTGAGCAGGCCCTTGGCCACCAGCTGCAGCAGGACGGTGTTGTCGCCCTCGAACGTCGTGAAGACGTCGGTGTCGGCCTTGAGGGCGGGCAGCCGGTTCTCGGCGAGGTAACCGGCGCCGCCGCAGGCCTCGCGGCACATCTGGATGGTGCGGGTGGCGTGCCAGGTGTTGGCCGCCTTGAGCCCGGCCGCCCGCGACTCCAGCTCGCGCTGGCCCTGCTCGTCGATCTCCTCGCCCAGGACGTGCGTCCTGTACTGGACGTCGTGCATCGCGCTGACCAGCTCCTCCTGCGCGAAGTGCAGCGCGTAGGAGGTGGCCAGGGCCGGCAGCAGCTTGCGCTGGTGCACGAGGTAGTCGTTGACGACGATCTCGCGGTCCCTGCCGGGGGCGGCGAACTGACGGCGCACGTCGCCGTACCGGACGGCGATGTCGAGCGCCAGCTTCGTCGCCGAGCCGGCCGAGCCGCCGACGCTCACCCGGCCGCGCACCAGCGTGCCGAGCATGGTGAAGAAGCGGCGGGTCTCGTTCTCGATGCTCGAGGTGTAGGTGCCGTCCTCGGCGACCTGCCCGTAGCGGTCGAGCAGCATCTCCCGGGGGACCTTGACGTGGTCGAAGGTCAGCCGGCCGTTGTCGACGCCGAGCAGGCCGGCCTTCGGGCCGTCGTCCCCGATGGTCACGCCCGCGCACGGCGTGCCGTCGGCGTCGCGGATCGGCACCAGCCAGGCGTGCACGCCGTGGTTCTCCCCCCGGGTGATCAGCTGCGCGAAGACGACGGCCATCCGGCCGTCCTTCGCGGCGTTGCCGATGTAGTCCTTGCGCGCCGCCTCGTGCGGGGTGTGCAGGTCGAACGTCTGCGTCGCGGGGTCGTAGGTGCACGTCGTGCGCAGCTGCTGGACGTCGGACCCGTGCCCGGTCTCGGTCATGGCGAAGCAGCCGGGCAGGTCGAAGCTCATGATGTGGGCCAGGTACGCGGTGTGGTGGCGCTCGGTGCCGAGCAGCTGGACGGCGCCGCCGAACAGGCCCCACTGGACCCCGGCCTTGACCATCAGCGACAGGTCGCCGAACGCCAGCATCTCGATGGAGGCCACCGAGCCGCCGGCGTCGTCCTGCCCCCCGTACTCCTTGGGGAAGCCGAGGCCGACGCGACCGCTGCCGGCGAGCTTCTTGGCCAGCCGGGTGATCCGCTCGCGCGCCTCCGGCATGGTCTCGCCGTACACCGGCGCGAACTCGGGGTCGCCCAGGTGCTCGCGGGCGTCGCGGCGCACGTGCCCCCAGCGCCCGTCGAGGACCTCCTGGATCGCCCGGGGGTCCACCGACGCGGGAAGACTGGCAGTCACTTCTCCTCCTGAGGGGTCGAGCCGATGGCCGAGAGCCCCGACCACGCGAGATCCGTAAGATGAGCGGCGAGTTCGCTGCGGGGCATGGGGCGCTCCGCTCGGAGCCACCAGTCGGCCGCCGAGCGGACCAGCCCGACGACGCCGTGGCCCCAGGGCGCGGCGGCCGCCGGGTCGCGGCCGGCCTGCTGCAGCGCGACCGAGACCGCGGCGGCGGCCTGGTCGCCGACCAGGTCGGACAGGGTGTCGATGGGATCGCTGGTCGCCGACCGGTCGAGGTTCGGCGGGTGGACGACGAAGCGGTACAGCTCCGGGTCGGCCTCGAGGAAGCCGAGGTAGGTGTCGATCGCGGCGGCCAGCATCCGCCGCGGCTCGCCGCTGCTCTCGAACGCCTCGCGGAGCTTGGGCAGCAGCTGGGAGGCCACCCGGTTGCAGACGGCGACATGCAGCTCGGCGCGGTCGGCGAAGTGCCGGTAGACGACGGCCTTGCTGGTGCCGGCCTCGGCCGCGATCTCCTCCATGCCCACGCCGGCGCCGTGCTTGCCGACCGCGGCGAGGGTGGCGTCGACCAGCTGGCGCCGGCGTTCGGCCCGGTGTTCGTCCCACCTCGAGTCGCGGCGGTCCCGTGGTTGGGCGATCTTCTCCTGCGACGCAGGTCTCACCGCCTCAAGTTTCATGTGAAAGACGGTACCTGATACCGTTGGTATCGAGCAATTCCATCGACCCCGGAGGTCCCGATGACCCGCAAGGCCGCGATCGTCGGCGGTAACCGCATCCCGTTCGCCCGGTCGAACTCGACGTACGCGCAGGCGTCCAACCAGGACATGCTCACCGCGACGCTCGACGGTCTCGTCGCGCGCTTCGGTCTGCAGGGTGCGCAGGTGGGCGAGGTCGTCGCCGGCGCCGTCCTCAAGCACTCCCGCGACTTCAACCTGACGCGCGAGAGCGTGCTGGGCTCCCGGCTCGCGGCCTCCACCCCCGCCTACGACGTCCAGCAGGCGTGCGGCACCGGCCTCGAGGCCGCGGTGCTCGTCGCCAACAAGATCGCCCTGGGCCAGATCGAGTCGGGCATCGCCGGCGGCGTCGACACCACCTCCGACGCCCCGCTCGCGGTCAACGACGACCTGCGGCGGGTGCTGATCTCGCTGAACAACGCCACGACCGTGCAGCAGCGGCTCAAGGCGCTGGGCGGCATCCGGCCCGGCATGCTCGCCCCGGAGATCCCGCGCAACGCCGAGCCGCGCACCGGCCTGGCCATGGGCGACCACGCCCAGGTCACCGCGCACGAGTGGGAGATCGGCCGCGAGGAGCAGGACGAGCTCACCGTCCGCTCGCACCAGAACCTGGCCGCCGCCTACGACCGCGGCTTCTTCGACGACCTGGTCACCCCGTTCCTGGGCCTGACCCGCGACCAGAACCTGCGGCCGGACTCCTCGCTGGAGAAGCTGGCGAAGCTGAAGCCGGTGTTCGGCAGGGCGCTGCCCGAGGGCGCCGAGGCCACCATGACGGCCGGCAACTCCACCCCGCTGTCCGACGGCGCCTCCGCGGTGCTGCTGGCCTCCGACGAGTGGGCCGCCGAGCGCGGGCTGCCCGTCCTGGCCCACCTGGTCGACGCGCAGACCGCCGCCGTCGACTACGTGCACGGCGGCGAGGGCCTGCTCATGGCGCCGGTATACGCGCTGCCCGTGCTGCTCGCCCGCACCGGCCTGACCCTGCAGGACTTCGACTTCTACGAGATCCACGAGGCGTTCGCGTCGACCGTCCTGGCCACGCTCAAGGCCTGGGAGGACCCGGAGTACTGCAAGGGCAGGCTCGGCCTCGACGCCCCGCTCGGGTCGATCGACCGGTCGAAGCTGAACGTCAACGGCTCGTCGCTGGCCGCCGGGCACCCCTTCGCCGCGACCGGCGGCCGGATCGTCGCCTCGCTGGCCAAGCAGCTGCACGAGGCGGGTCCGGGCAAGCGCGGCCTGATCTCCATCTGCGCCGCCGGCGGCCAGGGCGTCGTCGCGATCCTCGAGTCCTGATCCCGCGCTTCATCGCGACAAAGCACACGTGGAGGACCTGCAAGTGGCTGACTGGTACACGAACTTCGCCAACTCGGGCGTCGGGACGACGATCACCAAGCAGCTGGGCCTGCCCCGGCCGGCCGTGCTGCGCCGCTACGAGCCGGGCCAGCCGCTGCTGCCCGGCCCGGCGGTCGTCGGCTCCGCGGGGGAGGGGTGGCTGCGCGAGACGGTGACCGCCGTCCTCAAGGACGCCGGGGTGACCGTGCTGTCCCCGGTGGCCGCCGACGGGTCGAGCGACGGCGAGGAGCTCGCCGCCGTCGTCCTCGACGCCACCGGGCTCACCGGCCCGGCCGACCTGGCCGCCGCGCACGACTTCCTCGCGCCAGCCGTCAAGCGGCTGCGGCCGAGCGGCCGGGTCGTGGTCCTCGGCGAGCCGGCCTCGGACGCGGGCTCCCCGGCGCAGGCCGCCGCCCGCCAGGCCCTGGACGGGCTGGTGCGGAGCATCGGCAAGGAGCTGCTGAACGGCTCGACGGCGAACCTGGTCCTCGTGCCGGCCGGCGCCGAGGCCTCGGTCGCCGCCCCGCTGACCTTCTTCCTGTCGGGCCGGTCGGCCTACGTCGACGGGCAGCCGGTCACCGTGTCGGTGGCCGACGTCCCCGACCAGGACGACGAGCGGCCGCTCGCGGGCGAGGTCGCGGTCGTCACCGGCGCGGCGCGGGGCATCGGCGCCGCGATCGCGCGGGTGCTGGCCCGCGACGGCGCCCACGTGGTCGCCGTCGACGTCCCGGCGGCGGGGCAGTCGCTGGCCGACGTCGCCAACGAGATCGGCGGGACGGCGTTCCAGCTCGACATCACCGCCCCCGACGCGGCGGCGCGGCTGATCGCGCACCTGCGGGAGCGGCACGGCGGGGTCGACGTCGTGGTCCACAACGCCGGCATCACGCGGGACAAGCTCCTGGTCAACATGGACGCCGCCCGCTGGAACTCGGTGCTGGCGGTCAACCTGCGGGCGCAGCTCGACATCACCCAGGCGCTGCTCGACGAGGACGTGCTCAAGCCCGGCGGCCGGGTGGTGGCCGTCAGCTCGCAGTCGGGCATCGCCGGCAACCGCGGCCAGGCCAACTACGCCGCCAGCAAGGCCGGCGTGATCGGCATGGTCCGCGCCTGGGCGCCGGCCTTCGCCGAGCGCGGGGCGACGATCAACGCCGTCGCGCCGGGCTTCATCGTCACCGAGATGACGGCGAAGATGCCGTTCGGCACCCGCGAGGTCGGGTCGCGGATCAACTCGCTGCAGCAGGGCGGCCTGCCCGTCGACGTCGCCGAGACGATCGCCTGGCTGTCCCAGCCGGCCAGCGCCGGGGTCAACGGCCAGGTCGTGCGGGTGTGCGGCCAGTCGATGCTGGGGGCGTGATGGACGCCCGCACGGTCCTGAGCTCGCCGCCGGCGATGCCGAAGCTGTTCGCGCGCGCCGTGCTCACCGCGCGCGGGCGGGGCGGTGCCCTGCCCGACGCACGGTTGGCCCGCACCGGCGTCCGGGTCGACCCCGGGGAGCTGGCCGCCTACGACCGGGTGTGCGGGTTCCCGCTGTCCGACGTCCTGCCGGCCACCTACCCGTACGTGCTGGCCTTCCCGCTGCAGGTCGCGCTGATGAGCGACCGGTCGTTCCCGCTGGCCCTGCCCGGGCTGGTGCACGTGCGCAACCGGATCGACCTGCTGCGCGCGATCGGCGCCGACGAGGCGCTCGACCTCGAGGTGTGGGCCGAGCGCTTCGCGCGGCACGCCAAGGGGGCGACGGTCGACCTGTGCGCGTCGGCGACGGTGGACGGCGCGGAGGTCTGGCGCGGCCGGTCGACCTACCTGGCCCGCGGCGCCGCGGCGCCGGAGGGCGCGGCGGGGTCGGAGACGACGGTGGCGATCGGCGAGGTCCGTCCCGTCGCCACCTGGCGGGTGCCCGACGACGCCGGCCGCCGCTACGCCAAGGTCTCCGGCGACGTGAACCCGATCCACCTCTCCGGCCTCAGCGCGAAGGCGTTCGGCTTCAAGCGGGCGATCGCGCACGGCATGTGGGTCAAGGCCCGCGTGCTCGGCGCCCTGACCGGCCGCCTGCCCGACGCGTTCACCGTGGACGTCGGCTTCCAGAAGCCGCTGTTCCTGCCCTCGACGGTCACGCTGGCCACGGCCGAGGCCGGCGGGGGCTGGGACGCCGCCGTCCGCAACGCCACCAGCGGCACCGGCCACCTCGTGGCGGCGGTCCGGCCGCTCCAGGCGTGAGGGCACGGGGTCCGGGACCGGCGTGCAGGCGTACGACGACGCCGAAGTCGAGGACGATCGACCGGATGCGAACCGCGGCGGTCAGAAGCTGGCGCCGTCGACGACCTCGTAGGCGGGACCCAGGGCCGCCCGCAGGCGCTCGACGACGAACCGGTAGCTGTCGGTGAAGGCGTCCCGCGGGTCGCGCACGGCCGTGACCCCGGGCGGCAGCTCGAAGCCCGCGTCGAACTGCGCCAGCAGGTCGCGCACGCGGTGCGCCAGCCGCAGCGCGACGGGCAGGTCGAACGGGTCGACGACCGAGCCGAAGCGGGCCTGCGCCGCCGGGTTGCCGGCCACCAGGAACCGGCCGGAACCCCGGTCGAGCACGGTGGTCAGCCGGTAGCGGCGGGCCCGCCAGACCACCGGGGCCCGGGCCTCGTCGTCCCACGCCGCCTCGGGCGAGTCCAGGCCCTGCAGCACCCGGTCGAGGACGCCGGCCAGCCGGGTGGACCCGTCCGTCCCGTGCGCCGCGGCCCAGGCGATCGTCTGCGCCGTCCACCACAGCCGCTCGGCCGGCTCGCCGGGGACCGGGACGGGCGTGCCGGTGACCAGGTGCACGCGCTCGGCCCAGGCGGTGATCCGGCCGTGCACGCGCCCCTCGACGTCGGGCTCCTCCTGCCACGGCCAGGGCCGGCCGGCGCGCGGCGTGACCACCCCGACGAGGCCGGACTGGACGCTGCGGACGTCGTCGTCGAACGGCTCGGGCGCCGGGCGCAGCTGCGCGGCGGCGACGTCGACGGCGGTGACCAGCACCCGGTCGACCGCAGTGAGCAGCGGATCGCGGGCGGACACCACCGGCGGGGGCGGCGGCTGCGGCACCGGCGGCGGCTGCGGCACCGGGAACGGCTCCGGCACCGGCGGCGGCTCGGGCACCGGGGGAGGCTGGGGGACCGGCGGCGGCTCGGGCAGCGGCGGGGGCTCCGGGAGCGGCGGCGGTTCCGGCACCGGCGGGGGCTCCGGCGCCGGCGGCGGCTCGACCGCCTCCGGCTCGCCCAGCTCCAGCCCGCGCAGCACCTCGTCGAACACCTCCGCGAACCGGTCGGCTTGAGTGCTGGGCGAGGTCGCCGTCGCGGTGAAGCCCGTCCCCGAGCGGGCGAGGTAGAGCTGCCGCTGGGTGACGGCGACGCCGTCGGGCGGGGTCCACGAGAACGACCGGAGCAGCGCGTGGCCGGCGGACAGCTCGACCGGCTCGAACGAGTGCTCCCTGAACCCGGGGAACTCCCGGCTCAGCAGGCCGCCCTGCACCTCCGCGTACCGCTCGGTGGTCAGCGTCGGGTCCAGCGGCTCCCGCGACACGATGACGTTCGCCTGGCCGTCGGGCGCCAGCAGAGTGAGCGACTCCTTGACGAACCAGCCGGCCGGGACCGGTGCCCGCAGCAGGCTCTCGGTCCACCGGGTGGGTGGGGACGACGGGCCGGGGCCCTCCGCCGGGCCGTCCGGGAGCTCGGCGGAGACCGTCGTCCGGTCCGCCTCCGCCGGCGGGCCGAACCAGGCCCGGTCGTCGATCCCGTACGCCGGGCCCAGCGTGCGGCCGAGCTCGGCGACGACCGCGGCGTGCTCCGCGCGGAACGCGTCCTGCTCGGCCGGTGTCATCGGGCGGTGCTCGCTGCCGACGTCGGGGTGGTCGAGGTCGTACCGGTCGACCAGCGCCTGCACCCGCCGGGCGAGGGCGAGCGGCACGGGGAGGTCGAAGTGGTCGACCGGGTAGTCCCAGCGGTCCCGCGCCGCGTCGTCGACCGCCCACAGGAGGTGCCCCGAGCCGCCGTCGTAGAGGGCCGTGAGCCGGTAGCGGAGCTCCCGCCGCACGGGCACGAGGGCCCGGTCGGGCTCCCACGCGCCACCGGGCAGGGAGCTCCCGGCGCGGTCGAGCACCCACGCCAGCCCGCCGTCCTCGTCCCCCGTGGCGCGGGCCGCCGCGGCCGCCCGCGCGACCACCGCCGCGGCGCCCCACAGGTGGTCGTGCGCGGTCGGGGGGAGGTGCGGCAGCGGGTCACCGGTCAGCGCCTGGGCCCCGGTCAGCCAGCCGGTCAGCCGCACCTGGAGGCCGGTCCGGGCGTCGTCGGCCGAGCCGCTCCAGGGCAGCTCCGGCGCCGGCTGCAGGATCGCGTCCAGCGCGGCGTCGACCGCGGCCACGTCCGGGTCCCCGCCGTCCGGGCGGTGGTCGGGGCCGATCGAGGCAGCGCCGTCGAGCACGTCCACGGCCGCGACCAGCACGCGGTCCACCGACGCGGCCAGCTCGGGCGGGAGGTGCAGCGGCCGCGGGTCGGAGGGCGGGGGGCTCTCCTCCACCCAGGTCGGCAGGTGCGCCGGCGGTGAGGGCAGCGACGCCGGCCAGCCGGGCGGGGCGGGCACCGGGTACCGCGGCCCGGGCGGCGGTGCACCGGGGGTCGGAGCGGGGCCTGGCCCGGTCATGCGCGGCAAGCTAGCAGCGGAGGCGGTACGACGGGTGGGTGCAGGACACCGAGCTGAGAGAGCGCTTCGCCGCATCCCCGGTCGCGCGGCTGGCGACCGTGCGACCCGACGGCGCACCGCACGTCGTCCCCTGCGTGTTCGCGCTGGTCGGCGACACCGTCTACACCGCCGTCGACGCCAAGCCGAAGCGCACCCGGCGCCTGCAGCGGCTGGCCAACGTCCGGGTCGAGCCGCGCTGCTCGCTGCTCGTCGACGCCTACGACGAGGACTGGTCGCGGCTGTGGTGGGTGCGGGCTGACGGCGTCGCGCGGGTGGTCGACACGCCGGAGCCCGACCACCCCGGAATCAGCGCGCTGGTCGAGCGGTTCCCGCAGTACCGCGGGGCGCCGCCGTCCGGGCCGCTCCTCGTGGTGACCGTCCAGCAGTGGACGGGGTGGTCGTCGACGTCCTGAACAGGAGGAGAACGCGGTGGAGATCGGCATCGGCATCCCGAACAGCGTCCGTGGCACCACGGGCCCGCAACTGCTCGAGTGGGCCCGGCGGGCGGACGCCGCCGGCTTCTCGACCCTCGCCTCGATCGGCGCGGTGTCGTACCCGAGCTACGAGGAGCTCACCGTCTTCGCCGCCGCGGGCGCCGTCACCGAGCGGATCCGCTTCCTCCCCAACGTCCTGCTCGCGCCGACCCGCAGCACCGCGGAGCTCGCCAAGCAGGCGGCCACGGTGCAGGCGATCACCGGCGGCCGGCTCACCCTCGGCCTGGGCGTCGGGTGGCGGCAGTCCGACTACGCGCTCACCGGCCGCGACTTCGCCGGCCGCGGCCGCGTCTTCGACCAGCAGCTGGCCGACCTGCGCCGCGCCTTCGCGCGCGAGCCCCTGCTGGAGGGCACCGCCCCGGTGGTGCCCGACGAGGCCCCGGCGGTGCCGCTGCTGGTGGGCGGGCACACCGACGCGGCGGTCCGCCGCGCCGTGGAGCACGGCATCGGCTGGACGGCGGGCGGGCTGCCGCCCCAGCTGGTCGCCCCCTGGGTGGAGAAGGTCCGCGCCGCCTGGCAGGACGCCGGCCGGGAGGGCTCGCCGCGCATCGTGGCGCTCAACTACTTCGGCCTGGGCGACACCCAGGAGCAGTCGCGGGCCTACCTGCTCGACTACTACGCGCCGATGGGCCGCGAGGCCGCCGAGGGGATCGCCGGCGGCGCGCACCGCTCGCCCGAGGCGATCCGCGACGTCATCACCGGCTTCGCCGAGGCGGGTGTCGACGAGCTCGTGCTCGACCCGACCGTGCCCGACGTCCGCCAGGTCGACCTGCTGGCCGAGGTCGCGCTCGGCTGAGCCGGGGCGGTCAGGGGAGGACCGCCCGCACCACCTGGCGCACGACCGGGCGGGGGTCGGACTCGTCGAGCCGCGCGATGCGGCGCAGCAGCAGCCCCTGCACGCAGGGCACCACGACGGCGGTCGCCGCCCGCGGGTCGGGGGCGCCGAGGCCGGCCAGGGCGACGACGAGGGGCGCCTCCACGGTGGCGCGCCCCCGCGCGAGCTGCTCGCGCAGGTCGGCGTCGTGCCCGGCCTCGACGAACAGCGCGTACCGCGCGGTGGTGAGCGCCCGGTCCGGCCCCGTCGCGCGCTCCACCAGGGCGCAGAGCCCCTCGACCAGGTCGTCGGCGGTCGCCACTTCGAAGGCGTCGCTCGCCTGCTGCAGCTGGACGGCCGCGAGGTGCTCGACGACCCCCGACAGCAGCGCGCGCCGGGTCCGGAAGTGGTTGGAGGTGGACCCCTTCGGCAACCCGGCCCGCGCGTCGACGCGGGCGTGCGTCAGCGCGCGCAGGCCCTCCGCGCCCAGCACGTCGACCGCCGCGTCCAGCACGCGGCTCCGGGTGGTCGCCACTCGGTCACTATAGACGTAGTGACTTCACACTACGCCCGTAGTAGCGTCCGCGGTCGTGAGCGACACCCTGCGCTCTCCCGAGCGCGTCCACACCCCCGCCGACGGCGCGTACGCCCGGCTGCTCCGGCGGCTCGGACGCAGCACCGCCTGGGACGGCGCCATCGCCGCGGTGGCACCGGTCGCCGACCGCCTGATCGCCCGGCCGCCGGTGCGCCGCCTCTTCCACGGCGACGCGACCGGGGTGCCGCTGCACGGCATCCTCACCGACGCGCCGCTCGGCGCCTGGTTCCTCGCCATGTACTTCGACCTGCTCCGCGACGAGGCGTCGCGGATCGCGGCGACCCGGCTCGTGGGCCTCGGCGTCGCCGCCGCGGTGCCGACGGCGGTCGCGGGCTGGGCGGAGTGGGCCGCGGCCGACCGCGCGACCCGGCGGGCCGGCATGACCCACGCGTCGCTGCAGGGGCTCGCCACGCTGGTGTTCGCGGCGTCCTGGGCCGCCCGCCGCCAGGGGCACCACCGGCTCGGCGTCGCGCTCGCCCGCCTGGGGAGCGTGCCGAACCTCGCCGGGAACTTCCTGGGCGGGTCCATGGGCAGCGGGCGCGTCGGCTGACGGTCCTCAGCCCTCCGCGGGAGCCGGGGCCGGGCGCGGCGCGGACCGGTCCGGCCGGTCGATCGCCACGGCCAGCGCGGGCAGCACCAGCACGGTGAGGGCGCCGGCCCCGACCAGGGCGGCGGCGTTCTCACGCAGCATCGTCCCGTTGCGCAGGCCGATCTCGGTGAGCGCCACGAGCACCGGCAGCGCCGTCGTCGTGATCAGCGCCGTCTGCACCCGTTCGCGCAGCGGCAGGACGCCGCGGTAGACGACCAGCGCCGGACCGCCGCGGACGGCGAGCATCAGCCCGAAGAACAGCAGCAGCCGCAGCGGCGCGTCGGCGATCGCCGGCAGGTCGAGGGACATCCCGGAATAGACGAAGAACAGCGGGATGAAGAACCCGTAGCCGACGGCGTCGAGCTTCGACTCCAGCACCGGCGCGGTCGGGCCGGCCCACGAGCGCAGGACCACGCCGGCGAGGAACGCGCCGAGCACCGCGTCGAGGTGGAACTCGTCGGTGAGCGCGATCAGGGCGATGAGCAGCAGGATGGTGCCGCGCAGCGTGATCTGCGCCGTCTCGTTCTGGCCCAGCGCGATGACCGTGGCCAGCCGGGAGCCGTCGCGCACCGCGCGCCGGGCGACGGCCAGGACGACGCCCAGGACGGCGACCGCGCCCAGGGACAGCAGGGCGACGAACCGGCTCTGCGTCCCGAGGAAGATCGCGATGGCCAGCACCGGGAACAGCTCGCCGACGCCGCCGGCGGGCAGCAGGTAGCGGCCGAGCGTGCCGTGCAGCAGACCGCGTTCGCGCAGGATCGGCAGCAGCGTGCCCAGCGCGGTGGTGGTCAGCCCCAGCGCGACCGGCACGAAGGCGCGCACCAGCCCGGCCGCCGCCAGCAGCGCGACCACGCCGAGGGCGAGGGCCAGGGAGACGAACCAGGCCGCGATCGCCCGGCGGCCCGGGTCGCGGGCGAACGACCGCAGGTCGACCTCGTAGCCGGCGAGCAGGAAGACGAAGCCGAGCCCGACATCGGCCAGGACCCGGATCTCGGCCGGTGCGGCCAGGCCGAGCGCGTGCGGGCCGATCAGCACGCCGCCGGCGAGCAGCAGCACGACCTGCGGGATGGGGAGCCGGGGGACCAGTCCGAGCAGGACCGGGGCGAGCAGCGCCACGGCAGCGACCGGCACCAGGGCGTCGATCGCCAGGGCGTCGTCCATGGCCGCCTTCCGGTACTGCCCCCCGCCCGCAGACCTTCCCGCTGACGTCGCCGCAGGACAAGGTGTGCCGGGTGGGTATCGAACCGGAGCTGTTCCCCGTGCTCGCGGGGCGCCGCGCGGTGGTCGCCTGGATGCTCGGCGCTTTCCTGGTGACGTTCCTGGTCACCCGGCTCGTCACGCGGGCGATCCGCACCGGTCGCGGGCCGTTCCGCGACGCCAGCGTCGGCGGCGTGCACGTCCACCACGAGGTCTACGGCATCTTCCTGCTGCTCGGCACGGGCACCGTGGAGCTGACCTACCGGCCCGGCCCGCCGTGGCTGTACGTGCTCGCCGTCCTCTTCGGCGTCGGGGCGGCGCTGACCCTCGACGAGTTCGCGCTGTGGCTGCACCTGGAGGACGTGTACTGGAGCCGCGAGGGCCGCAGCTCGGTCGACGCCGTGCTGGTGGCACTCGTCGTCGGGGGGCTGCTGCTCATCGGGGCCAACCCCTTCGACGCCGACCAGGCGCGCGGGGAGGTGCCGGTCGTCGCGACGGTGCTCGCCAACCTCGCGTTCGCCCTGGTCGCCATCCTCAAGGGCCGGGTCGTGCTCGGCGTCGTCGGCGTCTTCGTCCCCGTGGTCGCGGTCGTGGGGGCGGTGCGGCTGGCCCGCCCGCACTCGCCCTGGGCGCGCCGCCGCTACCCGGAGGGCTCGCGCCGCCGGGAGCGTGCGGAGGCGCGGTTCCCGGCCGGGCGGCGGACCCGCTGGGACGCCCTCGTCGACCTGTTCACCGACGTGCCGCACCGAGCGCACCCGGGCGTGGTGGTGGGTTCTCCGCACGGCCGGTGACTGTTCGCGACGGGTTCAGCCGCCCTCTCCCCGCGAGACCACGGGCGTGCCCGCTACGCGGCACGCTGCTGGCGTGCGCGTCCCGGCCCACCTCGCCGCCGGGGCCACCGGCTAGCCTCGGTCCCCTCAGGAGGGCTCGCCTAGCGGCCGATGGCGGCGGTCTTGAAAACCGCTATGGGGTCACACCCATCGTGGGTTCGAATCCCACGCC
Organism: Geodermatophilus sp. SYSU D00691; assembly: GCF_054050275.1. NCBI lineage: Bacteria > Bacillati > Actinomycetota > Actinomycetes > Geodermatophilales > Geodermatophilaceae > Geodermatophilus > Geodermatophilus sp. SYSU D00691. Next base: position 15,663 of record NZ_JBJGYZ010000026.1, on the reverse strand, counting down.
CTCCGCTCGTGACCAGTGCCGATCAGCCAGCTTCTCGACTCCGCCTGAAGGCCGACAGACATCGCAGGGGCCGCAGCATGACGGTCACCCGGCAGGCGGCAACAACGCGTCGATCATGAAGTCGGCGACGAACCGCGCGAATTCCGCCGGCGACCACCCGCGGTTGAGGACCAGGAGCTCGTAGAACTCGGGCGAGCTGGAGGTCCACAGCACGTCCGCGGCCCGGGCGACCGTGACGCCGTCGCGCAGGTAGCCGCGTTCGGCGAGGAAGCGGGCATGGTGCTCCATCCGGGTCAGCCGCTCAGCCTCGCTGTCGGCCAGCAGAGACGCCATCTCCGGATCGGTGGCGGCGGCCGCGCGGATGAGCAACCGGATGGGGGTGATGACTGAGGCGACTTCCGTCGTGAGCTCGCCCCACTTCCGCATGATCACCCGGGGATCGGTCTCGCGTTCCCGCATCTGGTCCGAGCGCTCGTAGGCCGCGCCCCGGCCGGCCCCTAGCAGGCCCCGGTCGTAGATCGCCCGGACCAGACCCGACTTGCCTCTGAAGGACTTGTAGACCGTCTCTACCGAGACGCCGGCCTCTGCGGCAATCGCGGCCACGGTCGTGGCCGCATAGCCGGCCTCCAGCAACAGCCGTTCCGCCGTGTCTATGAGCAGCTCCCGGGTCCGGCGAGCTTGCTCCTTGCGCCCGCTGGAGTCGTACCGTCGCCGGGTCTTGACGCCCCCCGTCATCGGGTCCATCCTCCTGTATTCATTACAGTAAACTGTAGCAGCTGGGGACGGCATGAGCCGCGCAGACAGTCACCCGCCTGTGCTCGAACGGCTGCTCGGCGCGGTCGAAGCCCGCGACCTCGACGCGCTCGTCTCCTGTTTTGCGGTGCGCTATGTGAACGAGACGCCTGCTCACCCGCAACGCGGCTTCCGCGGCAACGATCAGGTGCGCCGGAACTGGGCGCAGATCTTCGCCATCGCTGACTTCCGGGCCGAGGTGCCGCGGTACAGCCTCGATCGCGACCGGCTCTGGACCGAGTGGGAGATGTCCGGGACGCGCCCGGACGGCGCGCCCTTCCTCATGCGCGGCGTGGTGATCTTCGTCCTCGACGGTGACACGATCCGCTCGGCGCGGTTCTACCTCGAGCCGGTGGAGCACACGAGCGGCGACGTCGACGTCCACACCCGCCGAGTGGTGGGTGCTCCGGGCGACCGCACTCGAGCCAGGCAGCAGTGATCTCGTCGGCGGCCGCACCCAGGCGACCGCCGGCAGCATCCTCCGAGAACAAAGGGAGCCGTCGTGATTCTCGTGGTAGGAGCCACCGGTCATTTGGGTGGCCTGATCACCCGCTCACTGCTCGACCAAGGCAGACCGGTGCGGGCCCTGGTTCGGGGTGCTTCCGCGGACGCCGCGGTGCCTGCTGGCGCGCAGACCATGGTCGGCGATCTGAAGGACCCCCGGTCGCTCGCGACGGCCTGCCGCGGGGTGTCGGCCGTGGTCACCACCGCCAACTCGGTGGGGCGGGCCGGCGTGGACACGGTCGAGTCGGTGGACCGCCGCGGAAACCACGACCTCGTAGAGGCGGCTGCTGCGGCCGGCGTCCAGCGCTTCGTATTCACCTCGGCCCTCGGCGCCTCCCCTGACAGCCCGGTTCCCTTCCTGCGGGCCAAAGCGGATACCGAAAAGCATCTGCGGGCCAGCGGCATGGACTGGACGATCTTGCAACCGAACCTGTTCATGGACACGTGGGTGCCCGCCGTGGTCGGCGGCCCCGCCTTGGCCGGAGAGCCGGTGATGATCGTGGGCGAGGGCCGCCGACGGCACTCGTTCGTGGCGGCGCGGGACGTCGCGGCCTACGCCGTCGCGGCCCTCGACCATCCCCAGGCGGTCAGGCGCGTGCTGGTGATCGGCGGGCCCCAGCCGCTGAGCTGGCACGACGTCGTGTGGACGTTCGAGGAGGCCCTCGGTCGCGAGGTGCCCACCCTTTCGGTGCCGCTCGGCACGTCCGCGCCGGGTCTGCCCGAGGCTGTGAACGGCGTGCTCACGGCCCTGGAGACCTACGACTCACCGCTGGACATGACCGAGCCGAGCCGGACGTTCGGCGTGCCCCCGACGACGCTCGGCGACTTCGTGCGGGATTTCGTCGCCGGGGCCGGGCAGGTACCGGCACAGGCCCGGATCTGACGGTCCACGCACGAGCCCGCCCTCTCGACCTGCGGCGCGTCAGCGGGCCTGCGTTCCCCGTCGCCGGAGAGGGATCCTTGACGAACGGGGCGTACCGGCCCCTGATGCAAGGTCCCGCCGAGGTTGCCGCTGCCCTCTGGGCGGCGCCCGCGGGGGCAGCCACCCGCGCCGGGAGGACGGAGACCGTCGTGACGGGACCTGTGCACCAGCGGTCGAAGGCGGCAATGGACGCCGACATCCGCACCCGGCGCCGCACCGCGCTGGTCGTCAACGTCCGGTCCCGCCGGGGACGCCGTCACTTCGCGGCGGTGCGCCGATGGCTGAAGGCCACCGTGGAGCTGGTCGACGTGCGCCCGGTCGCCGACCCGCGGGGCTTGCCGGAGGCACTTGCCGCCGCGGCCGACAGCGGCGCTGACCTGGTGGTGGTAGGCGGCGGCGACGGCACGCTGAGCGAAGCCGCGCACCAGCTCGCTCACCGCGACGTCTGCCTCGGCGTGGTTCCGCTCGGCACGACCAACAACTTCGCTCGCGGCCTTGGCCTGCCGCTCGGCCTGCCCGCCGCCCTGCGTGTGCTCACCGGCGGCAAGGTCGCTGACGTCGACCTCGGCCACGTGGCCGGGCGACACTTCGCCAACCTGACCAGCCTGGGGCTGTCGGTGCAGGTCGCCGAGCACGTTCCGCACCGGCTGAAGCGGGTGCTCGGCCGCGCTGCCTACCCGCTGACCGCGCTCGCACTGCTGCCCGGCCACCGGCCCTTCACCGCGCGCCTGCGCATCGGCGACGAGGTCCACGAACTCGGGACCCACCAGCTCAACATCGCCAACGGCAGTCACCACGCCGGCCGTGCGATCGCCTCCGACACCGGCCTCGACGACCGCGAGCTGGTGGTGTACCGGCTCGGCGACGCCAACCGGCTCCGGCTGAGCCTGGCGACCGTCCGCCAGACGGTCATCGGGCCCCGCCGGCCGCTGGTCCGCACCCGGTTCCTCACGGCCGGCGAGGTGTGGCTGGAGACCGACCCGCCCCTCGCGCTCGACGTCGACGGCGAGATCCGCGGACACACCCCCGTGCGGATCACGCTCGAGCCCAACGCGCTACGGGTGATGGTCGGCACGGACTTCCCCGACCGCTGATCTCCACTCTCCTCGCGGCCATGGGCCCTCCTGGGACGAGGAGCGCCGGCTCCTTCCGCCACGGTGCAGGGTGATGCGTCCGCACCGCCGCCCGCGTGGGCTTCCTGTTCCGCGTCAGTGATCGCGCCGTGGCGATCGCTTGCGCCCTGCAGGCGCGGACGTTGGCCGAGCAGTTGTCCGACCCGCCTCCGCGGTCGTCGAGGAGTCCGGCGGCCACCGGGGGACTCTGGGCGGCAGGGCGCAGACGTTTGTCCCCCAGGGAACGCGCAACGGCGACCTCTGGGCGGAGCGGGCAGCCAACCGCCGGTCCCCCGCAGGAGATCGGGCTCCGGCGACTGCGAACGCAGACTCACAGCCGCGTCCCTCAAGGCGGTTTCGGGGACACCCCTACGGTGCCCGAGGCTTCGGCATCCGGTCCGGCGGGATCTGCCCCGCTCGCGGGGCCGCCCGACGCGCCTCAGTCGGGGCAGGTGCCCCCCGTGCGCTCGTAGATTGCCTTGGCGCCGGCCGACAGCCGCTCGACACGCGGCCCCTCGGTCTCGAGGCCGATGAGCATCATGCAGCGGCCCTGGGTCCAGTAGACGTGGCCGATCGCGTTGCCGTGCAGGTCGGGGCCCGTCCATCCGCTGGCGCCAGGAACGCCGGGAACCTGGAACCGCTCGATCTCCGCGCCGGGGATCTGGTGCTGGATCGCCTCGTCGCTCGTCTCGTAGGCCATCCAGTCGCGCGCGCCGGCCTCCGTCTCGAAGAGCAGGACGCTGCTGACGCCGCCGCTGCGGTCGCCTTGGGCGGGCTGGTAGGTCGTCGAGATGTAGCCACTGCGCCGGAGCAGCTCGGCACCGTCCTCCGGGAGGTCGAAGGGCTGCCCGGAGTCGGTCCGAGGCGACTCGACGGGTGTCAGGCCAGGGACCTCGTCGTCCTGCATCAGGTACTGCTCAAGTCCTGCCTGCGGAGCGGTCGTGGCCGACGTCGCCGTGCTCGTCGCTCGCTCGGCGTCCCCGCTGCAGCCAGCGATGAGCGTGCAGAGGAGTGCCGCGAGTGCACTCCGGGATGCACGCCGAGCCATGTCGGAATGCTCTGCCTCGGCGTCCTCCGGGGACAATGCATTCCTGCGTTGTGACGTCACCGGGTGGTTCGCATGACGCGCCCTGGCCGGACGCTGCAACATGGACCTGCAGCCGAACCCACCTCAGCGGATCGGTCCGGCCGTCGCTGCGCTCGTCGCGGTGCGGCGACCCCTCTCGAGCTGTGCGGGCACGGCTGGACCTGCCGTGTCAGGCGCCGCGCGCCTATCCCAGCGAGTCCGCATGCCCCTCAGCTCGCGAAGAAAGCGGTGGCTCGCAGCGGCAGCCTCCGATGTCACATGATCCCGACGTCGGCACCCCGTAGCCCGGTTATCACCGGGGATGGTCTCGGGAATAGACCTGGACGTCTCGGCTGTCCCTGGATGGGCCGCTCAAAGACGCACCGCAACTGCGCCCGGAGGATGGCTGCAGGAACGCACCCCTCGGGTTAGGTGAGGCCGGAAATTCGTCGGGGTGGGCCGATACGTAGGCGGCTGCATCGTGCGTGACGAGATCACGGCCCGCGGCGAGGCGGTAGTAGGCCTCGTCGAGGCTGGCCAGGCGAGCTTCCTCCGCCGTGTCGGCGCTGACCGAATCGGCGCGATGCTCCATGTGGGCTGCCCCGCACCGCCGCGCGGCTCGATGAGTTCTGCGATCGCTGGTGTGCAGGCCGCCGGTGGGTCTAGCGTTGCCGTGCCACTCGGTGGACATCCCTGTGCTGCGGAGTGCAGATGGACGCGGTGCGCATTGGTGTGTTAGGTGCGGCTCGGATCGTGCGGATGGCGCTGCTGGAGCCCAGCCGGCGGGTTGCCGGCGTGGAGGTAGTCGCGCTCGCAGCCCGTGATCCCGCACGAGCGGCGGCATACGTCGAGCGCAACGGCATCCCGCGCGTGCACCGCACGTATGACGACGTGCTGGCCGACCCTGCGGTCGACGCGGTGTACGTGCCGCTCCCGGCGGCCCTGCACGCGCGCTGGACCCTGGCGGCCGTCGCGGCCGGGAAGCACGTGCTCTGCGAGAAGCCATTCACGGCGAACGCCGCCCAGGCTGAGGAGGTTCTCGAGGCCACCTCGTCGTCCCCATGCGTGGTCATGGAGGCGTACCACTCGCGCTACCACCCCGCGCTGGAGCGACTCGCCGCGATCCTGGCGTCCGGGGAGCTCGGCACGATCCGCACGGCCGCCGCCGCCTTCGCCGTCCCGCTGCCGCCCGGCGGCAACATCCGCTACGACCTGACGCTCGGCGGTGGCGGCCTCCTCGATGTCGGCTACTACCCGGTGCGGGTGCTGCGGGAGCTCTTCGGCTCGGAGCCGGAAGTGGCCTGGGCGCGCGCAACGGCGCCGAACGGAATCGATCGACGGGTCGACGCCGGGCTGGTCTTCGACGGCGGCGTCCGGGCCACCGTGCTCTCGTCACTGTGGTCGCGTCGCCTGATCGACTCACATCTCGACGTCGTGGGCGACGCGGGACGCATGCGGGTCATCAGCCCGTACCACCCTCAGCTGCGGGTCGCGCGGATCCGAGTCCGAGGGGCCGCGGGCGTGCGGATCGAGCGCCCCGTTCGCCGGTCCACCTACGATTACCAGCTGGAGGCATTTCGGGACGCGGTGCGCGGCGACGGGTCGGTCTCGACGGACGCCTCGGCCGCGCTGACACAGATGCGTGTGCTCGACTCGATCTACCGCGCGGCCGGGCTCGACCCGCGCCCCACCCCTACCGCTCCTGTCTAGCCTGACGCGCAAACGTCCAGGCCTCCACGGCACCGTGCGGCGTGTCCCTGAGTGGGCCGCTCTGGGACAGATCGGGACTGGACCACACCCTGGCGGGCTGCTCACTCCGGAAGGCGACAGCTGGTCCCTCTTTCGCGATTACTCGGGCAAGCGCTCGGAGACAGCCCCGCGCAAATGGCGGGTCCCTGACGTGCATGACGCCGGAGCGGTCCGCTCCTCTCCGTCCTCGAAGCCGCCACCGGGCACGACCCCGCGCTGGTGGCGCTGCGGAACCAACTCGCGGCCCAGCGGCTCGACGGGCTGCGTCGCTTCGCCCAGCTGCTGCACGACCGTGCAGCACTTCGCCCGGGCTTGACCGCTGATCGGGCGGCGGACCTCATCTGGACGATCTGTGCCCAAGCCAACTACGACAGCCTCGTCATCAGGCGCGGGTGGAGTGCGGGGGAGTACCAGGCGTGGCTCGGCGACACCCTGATCTGTTCGCTGCTGGACGAGCGGGGACGCGCCGCGCCCGACCCAGGCCGTGAGGCAGAGAGCGGCACGATGCACTAGTCAGCTCGTCAGGCAAGCACCTGTCTCTGAGGCCGCCTTTGGGGCACGCGGCGGGGCTCGCCCGAGGCGGTGGTCGCGCTGCGAGGAGGGCACCTCAGACGTGCCCGCTACGTGCCCGTAGTACGGGCACGTAGGGGTCAACCGCGGTGTTGTATGGACAGCACAAGTGGACCTCTGAGCTGCGGACATGCTGGATGGTCGATGGTTGGTGCCGTCTCGGCAGCAGGCTTGAAGACCGCTATGGGGTCACACCCATCGTGGGTTCGAATCCCACGTCCTCCGTTCCGGTGCCCGCCGGGGGTCAGACGGCGGCGTCCACCAGCCGGGGACGCGCGGCGGCCACCCCGACCAGCGCCTGTGCGGCGAGCACCACGAGCAGGACCCCCAGCCCGGCGGTCCAGCCGCCGGTCAGCTCGTGCAGCAGGCCGAGCAGGAAGGGGCCGACGGCGGCGAGCAGGTACCCGAGGCTCTGCGCCCCGGCCGACAACCGCCCGGTCTGCCCGGCGTCGCGCGTGCGTTGCAGCACCAGCGTCATCGCCAGCGGGAACGCCGTGCCGGTGCCGAGGCCGTAGAGCACCGCCCACAGCAGCGGCGCGGCGCCGGGGGCGAGCAGCAGCCCGACGACGGCGACCGTGGTCGGCGTGGTGACGGCGAGCACCCAGCCGACCTGCCCGGGCCGGCGGGCGGCCAGCTGCGGGACGACGAGGGAGGCCGGGATGCCCATCGCCGCGGCGACCGCGGTGAGCACCCCGCCGGTGGCGGCGGACACGGACGTCTCGTCCAGCAGGACCTCGGGCAGCCAGGTGAGCATCGCGTAGAAGGTCAGCGACTGGAGCCCGAAGAAGACCGTGACCGCGACGGCGACCCGGTCGCGCAGGATCGCGGTGCGCGAGCCGCCGGGCGGGGCGGCGGGCGGCGGCACGGAGCGCCGCGCCCGGGCGAGGACGGCGAGGGCGGCCACGGCCGCGAGCACCGGCACCAGCCACAGGAGCAGGCTGCTGCGGGCGCTGCCGGTGAGGTCGGCCAGCGGTGCGGCCAGGCCCGCGCCGGCCGTGGCCGAGGCGGCCATCGACGCGACGACCGCGCCCACCACCGCGGGGCTCCGGGGGCCGTACTCCTCGCGGGCGGCGGCCGGCAGCAGCACGTTGACCACGGCGATGCCGCCGGTGAGCACCACGGTGCCGGCGAACAGCCCCGCCGCGCCCGCCGACCGGGCGAGCACGCCGACGGCGAGGGCGCCCATGCCGACCAGCAGCGCCCGGTGCAGGCCGAGGCGGGCGGCGAGGGCCGGCGCGAACGGCGAGACGACGCCGAAGCAGACCAGGGGGAGGGCGGTCACCACGGCCAGGGCCGGGGTCGACAGCCCGTACTCCTCCCCGAGCGGCCCGAGCAGCGGACCCACCGCGGCGAACGGACCCCGCAGGCACAGCGCCGCCGCGACCATCGCGGCGGCGGGCAGGACCAGTCGCAGCGCGCTCCCGGACCGGGACGGAGCCGTCGAGGCGGAGGCCGGAGCACGCACCCCCTCACTCTGCTCCACGCCGCCGACGGCCCGACACGCCGCCCACCGGACGTGTCGCCGGCATGACCGACGCCCGCAAGAGCCGTTCCACGCTGGGGGAACGGTCACCGTGTCGACATGACGCCGCAGGGAAGGACACGTGACCCGTCCGCCCGCCGACCTGCGACAACGGTTCGGTGACGGCGCCGTCACCGGCCTGTCGGAGCGGCCGTGCCGGGGGCGGCGGATCCGTAACTTCCTCCCTGACCGCGGCAGCCTTCCCCCGCCGCGGCCGAGCTGCGTGAGGTGGCGTGGTGTTGATGTGGCCGACGGTGGCCGTGCTGGGCTTCCTGCTGCTGACCGGCGTGGTGGTGGCGCTGGGGGCGGCGTCGACCGCCCGCTACGAGTTCGAGCGCAACCGGGTGCCGCAGAAGCAGGCGCAGCCGGCGGAGGCGGCCAGCCGGAGCGCGCACCCGGCCGGCACCCGCGCGGCGCGGCCGGCCGGCGCGGAGGGCGCCGTCGCGGTCGCCCCGGCGCCGGTGAGCGCGCCGGTCGCGCCCGCCGCCGCGTCGCGCACCGGCTGGTGGCTGGTCGACGAGAACGACTCCGACGTCGTCGCCGGGCCGTTCCCCGACCGCATGGACGCCGACTGGGCCGCGCTGGCGAGCGGGCTGGCCGCCGGCGCCGTGCACGGCACCCTGCGCGAGGACGGCCGGCTGGCCCGCAAGCCCTCGCCGGAGGAGCGCGCCTGGCTGGCGGAGCTGGGCGACCACCTCGACGGCCTGCCCGAGGACTGGGACGAGCTGCTCACCGACACCGACCCGCTGACCACGCTGGTCGTCGAGGTCGCCGCCGCGCTCGTCGAGGCCGGCGTGCCGCTGCACGACTGCGCGCAGCGCGGCGAGCGGCCCACCGCGGCCGGTGGCGCCTGCCTGGTCCCCGACCTGGACCTGCGCGGGGTGCTGGTCAGCTGGCGCCCGCACGACCGGATGAGCATCGACCGCAGCCGCGGCGCCGCCGCCGACGACGCCGTCCAGCGGATCATGAACGGCGCGCTCGCCGGCCTGCTGCTGCAGCTCGGGTTCGTGGTGGAGCCCTTCGGCGACAGCGGCTGCTCGATGGTCCTCGCCCTGCGGTGAGCTTCATCGCGATCAAGCGCGGGTGCTTGATCGCGATGAAGCCCCCGAGGTCCGCTACGAGCCGAGGATCTTGGCCTTCTGGGCCGCGAACTCCTCCTCCGTGAGGATGCCGGCGTCGCGCAGCTCGCCCAGCTTGCGCAGTTGCTCGACCATGTCCACCTGCGGCGGCGCGGCCGGGGCGGCCGGGGCGGGCGGCGGCGCCACCGGGGGGACGCCGTAGGGCATGCCGGGCGTCTGCATGTGCACGTACGACGACTGCCGCTCGACGGTCTTCTTGTGCCGTGCCTCGCTGACGAGCGGGGTGAGCAGGTCGACCACCGAGTACGGGCTCTCGATGTTGTCGAGCACGACCTGGCCGCTCGTGGTGCCGTGCTCGGGGACGCCGGTGAGGTTGAAGGTGTCCTGGTGGACGCCGTACGCGGGGTCGTCGAGCCCCAGGACGACGTCGCCGATGTCCTTGCCGCGCTGCCAGACCGCCTGCCGCACGTCCATGTCGCGGACGGCCCACATCGGCACGCTCTCGGTGCGGGTGCCGAGCAGGCCGCTCTCGATCCAGATGCGGTCCTTGGTGATGCGGTAGCGGGCCTTGGAGACGCCCGCCGCGCCGGTGGCACCGCCCTTGCTCTCGCCGAACCACAGCGTGTTGGGGTCGTTGGCCCACTGCTCGGTGCGCTTGGCCGACTGCTCGGCCAGCTTCTGCTTGCCCTGCTCGGCCATCGCCTTGCCCTGGTCGGCGGCCTGCTTGAGCCGGTCCTTCCAGCTCACCTTGCCGCCGGCGGCCGGCGCCGGGGCGGCGGCGGACGGGTCGGGGTAGGCGGTCGCGCCGTAGGCCGGGGGCGCCGGCGGGGGCGCCGCGGGACCGGGCGGCGGGAACTCCGCGGTCAGCGGGTCCTGGCCCGTCGTCCCCTGGTCGGAGACGTGCTCCGTCCAGGCCGTGCCGTTCCAGTACCGGAGCTCGTGCGCCCCGCTGGGGTCCGGCTGCCAGCTCGCGTCCACCCTCACCACACCTTTCCGCCGCGGGCGACCCTCGCCCGCCGACGGCACAGGATGACCAGCGACGCCCCGACCCGCCAGGGGTTCAGCCGCGCCTGCGCATCCAGCCGAGCGCCGCGGTCCCGAGGAACAGCAGCAGGCCCACCACGGCCAGCCAGAACAGCCCCTTCACGACGGCGCCGACGACGACGAGCACCACCCACACGACCAGCAGCAGCGCGAGGAACCCGAGCACGACGGAGACCCTAGGCGTCGACGGCGGCGCGTGGCGCCGGGAGCGCCTCGGCCCCCACGACGGCGGCCATGGCGCGGTAGCGGGCCGCGGGCGTCATCCCCATGAAGTGCAGCGCGTGCGGCCGCGGGACGCGCGGGCGCTCGGCGTAGGAGGCCGCCGCGCTGTTGAAGCAGTCGTCCTCGGCCCGCTCCCCGGTCCACGGCTGGTTCCAGCCGGTCGGCAGCCAGCTGGTGCCGGCGAGGAAGGCGTTCCCCGGTCCGGGCCGCGCCCAGTGGTAGCGCTCGTCGCCGCGGTCCCAGCCCAGGGCGGCCAGGACGGCGCCCTGGTCGGCCCACGGGCCGGGCTGCACCCCGGCCGCCTCGACCGCGTCGAGGAAGGCGAACGCCTCCGGGCACGAGCGCAGCAGCCACACGCCGGTGTTCGGGTTGACCCGGTGCTCGGCCGGCACCTGCTCCAGCGCCAGGGCCTGGAAGGCGTCGGGGTGCAGGTGCACCGAGACGTCCTCGTCGTCGCGGACCAGCAGGACGTCGGCGTCCAGCCAGAGCGCCAGGGGGAACTCCTGCAGCGCCGCCCGCAGCAGCCCGATCTTCGCCCACTTGGCCTGCTGCGCGCCCGGGTCGGCGGCCACGCCGTCGGCACCCAGGTCGGTGGCCCGCACCGCCCAGTCCCACCGGATGGCCCAGCGGGTGAACGTGGGCAGCGCCAGCTCGTGCAGCACCGCCCGCATGCTCGGGCCGGCGGCGGTGACCAGGGCTCCTCGGGGCACGGCGCGCTCCTCAGCTGGTGCCGGGCAGGGAGACGACGGCGTCGTCGTCCAGGACGTCCGCGGCGGAGCCCACGATCTTGCGGTCGGGCGTGCCGACCGCCGCGGGGTCCTTGCCGGTGTACTCGAAGCGCTCGAGCACGTGCCGGATGGCCTCGACCCGCGCACGCTTCTTGTCGTTGCTCTTGATCACCGTCCACGGGGCGTGCTCGGTGTCGGTGTGCAGGAACATCGCCTCCTTGGCCTCGGTGTAGGCGTCCCACTTGTCCAGCGAGGCCAGGTCGGTGGGGGAGAGCTTCCACTGCCGCACCGGGTCGATCTGCCGCACGATGAACCGGCTGCGCTGCTCGCCCCGGGTGACCGAGAACCAGAACTTGACCAGCGAGACGCCGCTCTCGACGAGCATCCGCTCGAAGTCGGGGGCCTGGCGCATGAACACCCGGTACTGCTCCTCGGTGGCGTACCCCATGACCCGCTCGACGCCGGCGCGGTTGTACCAGGACCGGTCGAACAGCACGATCTCCCCGGCCGCGGGCAGGTGCTGCACGTAGCGCTGGAAGTACCACTGGGTCTGCTCGCGCTCGCTGGGCTTGTCCAGCGCCACGACCCGCGCCCCGCGCGGGTTGAGGTGCTCGGTGAAGCGCTTGATCGTGCCGCCCTTGCCGGCGGCGTCGCGGCCCTCGAAGACGATCACCATCCGCTGGCCGGTGTCCTTGACCCAGTACTGCAGCTTGAGCAGCTCGATCTGCAGCCGGCGCTTGGTGACCTCGTAGTCCCGCCGCTCCATCCGCTCGGCGTAGGGGTAGCCCTCGCGCCAGGTCTCGATCCGCTGCCCGTCGGGGCCGTACAGCTCGCGGTCGTCGTCCCAGTCCTCGTCGGAGTTCTCGTCCGGGAGGTCGTTGAGCCGGTACTGCCGCAGGTCGATCAGCTCGAACGGCTCGCCCTCGACAGGGCGGAAGCGGGGCTGTGAGGTCACCTGGTCATCGTCCGGCAGCAGCTCCTCTTCCGACAGCGTCACCTCACCCGACGGCGCGGCGGCGCCGGAGCACCCTAGGACGGCGAGGTGAACGCGGCGGGGCCGCCGGGAGAACGCCCGGCAGGCGCGCCGGGCGCGGGTGCGCCGCCACCACGGGCGGGCGCGTCTCGGTCACCGCGGCGACGGCGTACTCGGCGAGCGCGGCCAGGGTCCGCCGGTCGGCCGCCGCGGGCGCCAGCGCCGGCAGCAGGTGCACCTCCAGCACCAGCCCGCGGGTGGCCACGACCCGCCGGATGCTGCGCCACAGCGGGTCGTCGGCCAGGTAGCCGGCGACGGCGGTCGGGTCGCCGCCGGGCTCGGTGCGGTAGCGGATCGCCACCGGGCACACCGCCGCCCCGCTGTCGACCGCGGCCTGGAACAGCGCCGGCCGGAACCGGCCCAGCTGCACGCCGCAGCCCGCCGTCCCCTCCGGGTGGACGAGCACGGTCGCCCCGGCGCGCAGCCGGTCGGCGACCTCGCGCACGGAGCCGGGCAGCGAGCGGAGCCGGCCGCGGTCGAGGAAGACGCCGCCGGAGCGGGCCAGCACCCGGCCGACCACCGGCCAGCCGGCGACCTCCGACCTGGACACCGGCGCACCGGGGACGACGGTCTGCAGGGCCAGGTCGTCGAGCCAGCTGACGTGGTTGCTGACGACCAGCCGCCCCGTGCCCGGGCGCGGCCAGGCGACGGCGGGGGAGTGCACCTCGACGCGCATGCCGAGCGCGGTCAGCACGCCGGCCGCGGCGCACACCAGCGCCCGGCGGGTCGGTCGCAGGCCGGTGCGCACGGCGCCGGTCAGCACCGCGCCGGCCAGCCGCCGCGTCCGCCGGCGCCGGGTGGCCGCGTCGACCTGCGGCACGGGGTCGTCGGCGCAGGCGGCCCGGCAGTCGTTGACCGGCAGCCAGGCGCTCATGCGGCCGCCTCGGTCAGCTCGATGGCGACGTCGGCCGCGGAGGTGGCGAGCCGGGGGCGGTTACGGGTTCCGGTGCGAGCCGGGAGGACCGTGGTCACGGCCGCCAGGGTCGTGACGCGAGGTGTCCGCACGGTGACGGGCGACCGGAACCGTCGCGTCCGGTGGCCGAACAGCCCCGCATACCCGCGCCACGCCGCCCAAACACTCTCCGTAGAAAGTTCGTGACGGAGGGTTCCGCCCGGGTTGTGGAACCGGCAGTATCCGTTCCCCTGGCTAACCATCCCGGAGGGGGAACAGATGCGGGTTCGGATCCTGACGGTGCTCGTCGCCGTCGCCGGTCTGCTGGCGGTCACGCAGAACGCCCAGGCCATCGTCAACGGGGTGCCGGACGGCGGGGAGCACCCCTACGTCGGGCAGTTGCTCTTCTACGACCCGACCGCGGTCGACCCGCGGTTCGACGACCCGGGCGGCTGGTTCAACTGCACCGGCACGCTGGTCGACGAGAACACCGTGGTCACCGCCGGGCACTGCACCTACGGCATCGGTGAGGACGGCGAGATCAACCTCGACGGCTCGGGCGGCACCGACGTCTGGATCAGCTTCGCAGAGGCGCCCGACTACTCCATCCTGCCGAGCAGCGCCGGCTTCGCGCCCGACCGCAACCAGGAGCGCTACGAGGCCTTCGCCGCGGCCCTGGACGGCTCGCCCCAGTGGATCGAGGCGACCGCCTACCCGCACCCCGAGTACGACGACGCCGCCTTCTACGTGCACGACCTCGGTGTCCTGCAGCTGGACACCGCTCAGGTCGCGCTTCCCGCGTACCCGCGAGTCGCCGGGCTCGGGGAGCTGGACCGCCTCTACACGGGGAACCGGCAGCAGACGTACGAGGCCGTGGGCTACGGGCTGGAGGGCTCAGGGCCCAAGAGCTCGTTCGGTGGTGACACCCGGCGCAAGGCCGACCTGCGGCTGGTGAACCTCAACGGCGTCGGCGGCAACGGCGGCGGCACGTCGGCGAAGTTCTCGAGCAACCGGAACACCGGCGGCACCTGCTTCGGCGACTCCGGTGGGCCGTACCTCTCGGCGGACCTCGCCATCGTGGCGGTCGTCTCCTACGGGACGAACTCCAACTGCGCTGGCACCAGCGGTGGCTACCGGATCGACCAGGCCGACGACCTGGACTTCCTGGAGAGCCAGGGCGTCGTCGTTCCTGAGTAGCGCGTCACCACAGCCGGCGGGCGGCGGCCGCGAGCGTCCTCGCGGTCAGCCGCCCGTCGGCGAGGCCGAGGTCGACGACGTCGTCGAACACCCGCTGGTCCCCCGCGGCCGCCCGGAAGGCGGCGTCCATCAGCCGGGGCCAGCGCGACAGCTGCGAGGCGGCCGTCGAGGAGCGGAAGTGACCGCCCAGCCGCCCGCGCACCGCCACGCGCAGCCGGCGACCGGCGTCCGCGCCGTGGACGGCGGCCTGCCCGGCCAGCGCCCCCGAGAGGACGGCGTAGAAGATCCCCTCGCCGGTCAGCGGGTTGACCAGCCCCGCCGCGTCGCCGACGAGCAGCACCCGGCCGTCGGGCTGGCGCGGGCGCCCGGTGGACAGCGGCAGCCGGTGGGCCCGCAGCGGCCCCGGCTCGACGCCCGGCAGCAGCCGGTGCAGCCCCTCGACCAGCGCCGCGCGGGTGGCGCCGCCGGCGACCAGCTCGCCGTAGCCGACGTTGGCCCGCCCGTCCCCGATCGGGAACGACCACGCGTAGGCCGGCCAGCGCTGCCCCGTCGTCACCAGCGCGAGCGCGCCGTCGTCCGTCGTCGGCGCGTATCCGCGGATGGCCACGGCGAGGTGCGCCGGCGCGTGCGTCGGGATGCCCAGCGACCGGCGGACGACGGACTCCGCGCCGTCCGCCCCGATCAGCACCCCCGCCTCGATGCACCCGTCCAGCACGACGCCGTCCACCCGGCGCACCTGGTGCCGGCGGAACCGCGCCCCGGCGTCGACGGCGGCGGCCAGCAGCCGCGTGTCGAGCACCTCGCGGGGGACGACGTGCGCCGGCCGGGCGGTGGCCCGCTCGACGACCGCGCCGCCGGGGGAGCGCAGCGCCAGCCGCGGCACCGGCGGGAAACCGGCGGTCAGCGCTCGGACGTCGACGCCGAGGGAGGCCAGCACGTCGAACGCCTCGGGCGCGACGGCGTCGCCGCACACCTTGTCCCGGGGGAAGTCGGCGCGGTCGAGCAGGAGGACCGTGGCGCCCGCCCGGACGGCGGCGAGCGCGGCCGCCGTCCCCGCCGGTCCGGCGCCCACGACGACGACGTCCCAGCGCTCCACGGGGAGCGACGCTAGATCCCTTCCGCTTTCCGCGCCGAAAGCGGTACCGCTTTCGGCGGGGAAAGCGGTCTCAGGCGGGGGGGGGGGGCTGCGACCTCCACTTGCGGGCGGGGTGCTTGTACCCGTCGACGACCG
>NZ_JBJGYZ010000025.1:0-88524 GCF_054050275.1 Geodermatophilus sp. SYSU D00691 | reverse complement strand
GGGGGGGGGGGGGGGGGGGGGGGGGGGGGGGGGGGGGGGGGGGGGGGGGGGGGGGGGGGGGGGGGGGGGGGGGGGGGGGGGGGGGGGGGGCGGGGGCGGGGGGGGGGGGGGGGGGGGGGGGGGCGGGCCCCCCCCCCCCCCCCCCCCCCCGCGGATCAGCCGGTCGGCGAGGCCGCGGCCTGCGCCGCCTGGTAGGCCTCGACGGCGGCCTCCAGCTGCTCGAGCGCCTGCCCGGTGGCGGCGAAGTCGCCGCTCTGCAGGGCCTGCTGGTAGGCCTCCAGCGCCTCGTTCATCTCCTGGACCGCTGCGTCGAGGTCCGGGTTGCTGCCGGTTCCGCCGCCGCCGTCGTCCGGCGGGTTGGTCGGCGCAGGCGACGTCGTCGTCGGTGAGGACGGCGACGTCGGGGTCGACGTCCCCTCGTCGGCCGGCGGGGTCTCCTCGCCGTCCACCGCGGACTCGCCGGCCCCCTCGCCGAACACCTGGTCCAGCGCCTCGGCCAGGGTGTTGGCGTAGCCCACCTCGCCGCCGTAGTTGACGAGCACCTTCTGCAGCGTCGGGAAGGTGTTCTCGCCGCGGCCCTGCACGTACAGGGGTTCGACGTAGAGCAGGCCGTTCTCGCCGATCGGCAGGGTCAGCAGGTTGCCGAACACGGCCCGGGACTCCTGGCTGTTGAACAGCGTCAGGTCGGGTCTGACCTGGTTGTTCGTGATGAACGACTGCTGCACCTGCCGGGGACCTCGGAACGGCGTGGTGCCCGGCAGCCGCAGCACCTGGATCTCGCCGTAGCTGTCGGGATCGCTGGACGCCGAGATGAACGCCGACAGGTTGTCCCGCCGGAAGGCGTTCAGCGCGCTGGTGAGCTGGAAGCTCGCCTGCCGGTCACCGGGCCGCTGGGCCAGGATGTAGTACGGCGGCTGCGCGTCCTGGGTGTCCTGGGTCGGGTCGTCGGGCACCTGCCAGCGGTCGTTCTGGTTGTAGAAGTCCTGCGGGTCGGTCACGTGGTACCGCGTCAGGATGTCCCGCTGCAGCTTGAACAGGTCCTCGGGGTACCGGACGTGGCTGCGCAGCTCGTCGCTCATCTCGTCCTGCGACCGGATGGTGTCCGGGAAGGACTTCCGGTAGGTCTCCAGGACCGGGTCGTCCTCGTCCCAGGCGTAGAGGGTCACGCTGCCGTCGTAGGCGTCGACGGTCGCCTTGACCGAGTTGCGGATGTAGTTGAACTGCTCGTCCGGCAGCGCCGTGGTGCCGGCGCCGGTCAGGGAGTCCTGGGCGGCCTGGCCCAGCTCCATCAGCTCGGCGTACGGGTAGGAGTCCGACGTCGTGTAGCCGTCGAGGATCCACACGATGCGACCGTCGATGACCGCCGGGTAGGGGTCGCCGTCCACCTCGAGGTAGGGCGCCACCTTCTCGACCCGCTGCCGCGGGTCGCGGACGTAGAGCACCCGCGACTCGTCGTTGACCGCGTCGGAGAGCAGGAAGTTCCGCTCGCGGTAGTAGATCGCGAAGGTCAGCTGGCGGAAGAAGCTGCCGATCGCGACCCCGCCCTCGCCGTCGTAGGTGTTGTTGATCTGCCCCTCGTCCGTGCCCTCCTGGGGCCGGTCGAACTCCCGCGGGTCGGTGCCCTCGGGTGCGCCCACGACCGAGTAGTCGTTGATCAGCTCGCCGTAGTAGATCCGGCTCTGGTCGACCTCGATGTTGCCGGTGGTCGGCAGGTCGCGGGTGGTGAAGTTCGGCTCGCCGCCCTCGGCGCCGGTGACCACCTCGTTCGCCGGCGCGGCCACGAACCCGTTGCCGTGGGTGTAGACGGTGTGCCGGTTGATCCAGCTGTCCTGGTTCTCCGACAGGCTCGCGCTGTCCAGCTCGCGGACGGCGACCACGTAGTCGCGCGTCTCGCCGTCGATCGTGTACCGGTCGATGTCCAGCTTCTCCGGGAAGCCGTAGACGTTGCGGATCTGCTGGCGCGCGGTGAACGTGTCGGACAGGACGTTGGGGTCCAGCAGCCGCGCGTTCGGGATCGTCTCGGTGTCGTTGCGCAGCTCGGCCAGGGCGGCCTCGGTGTCGACCGAGTCGCCGGTGGTGTCGGTGGCGTAGTCCACGTAGTCGACGTCGGACAGGCCGTAGGCCTCCAGGGTCGACGCGATCGCCCGTTCGATGTAGGGCGCCTCGCGCTGGTCGGCGCTCGGCTTGACCACGAACTGCTGCACGATCGCCGGGTACGCCACACCGATCACCAGGCTGGAGATCAGCAGCAGGACCAGCGCCGCCGCCGGCAGCAGGAAGTTGCGGACGACGATGTTGGCGAAGAACGCGAGCGCGCAGACGACCGCGACGAACACCAGGATCGTCTTGGGCACCAGCAGCGCGTTGACGTCGGTGTAGCTGGCGCCGGTGAAGACCTCGCCGCGGTCGGAGTAGACCAGGCCGTAGCGGTCGAGCCAGTACGCCACCGCCTTGAGCGCGACGAACAGGCCCAGCAGCACCGAGATCTGCACCCGCGCGGCGGCGGTGAGCTTCTGCCCCGGGGTCTGCAGCCGCAGCCCGCCGAAGACGTAGTGGGTGAGCAGCGAGCCGATCAGCGCCAGCAGCACGATCGCGAAGCCGAAGCCCAGGACCAGCCGCCAGAACGGGTAGTCGAAGACGAAGAAGGACAGGTCGATGCCGAACTCGGGGTCGACCTGCCCGAAGTCGGTGGAGTTGCGGAAGGTCAGCCAGGTCTCCCAGCTGCCCTGCGCGGTGAAGCCGGCGAACAGGCCGAGGACCACCGCGATCACCGACAGCACCAGGGTGCGGCGGGGCTCCAGCGACTGCCGGTAGCGCTCGAGGTTCTGCTGCTCGAGCGACATCGGCCGGAACGTGGGCCGGAACCGGTATGCGAGGTAGACGGCGAGCGCGACGAGGCCACCGGTGGCCACGCCCGCGACCGCGAACAGCAGCGCGCGGGTCTGCAGCTCGGTCCAGAAGACCTCGGTGTAGCCGGTCTCGTCGAACCACAGGTAGTCGACGTAGACGTTGGTCAACGTCCCGATGGCCGTGAACAGCACCAGCAGCACGGCGATGGCCCCGATGACCAGCTTCGCGCGCCGCGAGAGCGTGGGCACCGACACGGGGGGCCGCATGGCCACGAGCGGTCTCCTTCAGTTGCAGGGTGGCCGGGGCCACGGGTGGGGCCGGGCAGCCCCTGTGGTTCAGGTCAGAGTCATCTCAGGACAACGCACCGGGCGGTCCCGGGTTCCCGCGCCCGCCGGGGTTGGCCGACAGCTTCCTCCACGCGGGCCGGGACGGGTCGCACGGGGCTCAGCACGTCGGCGGGGTGCGGCCCGCACGGTGGTCGGCGAGCGCGTCGAGGGCGTCGTCGAGGGTCGCCACCTCGGCCAGCACCAGCCCCGGTTGAGGGGCCTGCAGCGCCTCGTCGCAGTTGCCCTCGGGGACGAGGAAGAGGGTGGCGCCGATCTCGCGCGCGGACACCATCTTCAGCTGCACGCCGCCGATGGGCCCGACGGTGCCGTCGAGGTTGATCGTGCCCGTCCCGGCGATCACGTCACCGCCGGTGAGGTCGTCCTCGCCGACCAGCGCCAGGATGCCCAGGGTCAGCATCAGGCCGGCCGAGGGGCCGCCGACCTCGCGGCCCCGCGCGTCCTTGACCGAGATGTCGACGTCGAACGGGGCCGCCGGCTGCTCGCGGACGAGCACGCCCAGCAGCGAGCCCTCCCGGTCCTCGGCCGCCCGTGTCGTGACCGTCGTCGTCCCGGCCTCGCCCAGCCGCGTGTAGGCGACCTCGACCGCCGTCCCACCGGGGATCGAGGTGAGGACCTCGTCCAGGGCGTCGGTGTCGGGGACCGGGCGGCCGTCGACCGACTCGATGGCGTCGCCCTCCTCCAGCCGGCCGTCGGACGGCGAGTCGTCCGACAGCCCCTGGACGACGACCTTGTCCGGGTACCCCAGGCGGTCCAGGGCGACGGTCTCGGCGGTCTCCTCGGAGGTCAGGAACGCCTCGCGGTTCTGCTGCCGGGTCTCCTCCGGGGACTGGTCCGGCGGGTACACCGACTCCTCCGGGACGACGGTGACCTCGTCGTCGAACCAGCCGCGGACCGCCTCGACCAGGCTCAGGCCCGCGCCGCTGACCCCCACCGTCGTCAGGTTGAGGTTGCCGTCGACGTCGTTGGCCTCGCGGCCCTCGACCGTGATGATCGGCGTGCCGTCGATGTCGCCGATGGTGTTGTAGGTCGGCCCGGGCACCTCCGCCACGTACGGCACCGGCACCGCAGCCCCCAGCAGCCCGAAGACCACCAGGAGGACGGCACCGACCAGGACGACGGCGCTCCGACGAGTCACGTCGCGCGAGGATAGGTGGCGCACCTGGGGAACGCTGGCGCGGCACCGTGCCGCTGTCCGCTCAGGGCGGACACGGACCGCCGCCGGCGGAAGATCACGCGTCTACCGTGGGGGCATGAGCGACCTGCCGTTCGGCTTCGGGCTCCCCGACCGCGACCCCGAGGGCAACGACCCGGCGAAGCGCAACCAGCCGCCGTCCGGGGCGGACCCCTTCGGCTTCGCCGCGCTCTTCGGCGGTGCCGGTGGCGCCGGCTCGCCCGAGGACCTGCTCGGCAAGATGCCGCTGTTCGCCGAGCTGCAGAAGCTGATGAACTGGTCCGGCGGCCCGGTCAACTGGGACCTCGCCCGGCAGGGTGCGATCAGCCAGCTCGCCGCCGGGCACCAGCCGACGTCGGAGGCGGAACGGGCGGCGGTGGCCGAGTCCCTGCGGCTGGCCGACCTCTGGCTGGACCAGGTGACCGACCTGCCCTCGGGCGTCGACCGGGCGCTGGCCTGGTCGCGGGTCGAGTGGGTGGAGCAGACGCTGCCGGCGTGGAGCGCGCTCATCGACCCGCTGGCCGAGCGCGTGGTGGCCGCGATGACCAGCGCGCTGCCCCAGGAGGCGGCGAGCATGCTCGGCCCGATCGCCGGGATCATGGGCCGGATGGGCGGCATGATGTTCGGCGCCCAGGTCGGCCAGGCCCTCGGCCGGCTCGCCGACGAGGTCGTCACCAGCACCGACGTCGGGCTGCCGCTGGCCCCGGCCGGCGCCGGGGTGCTCGTGCCGCAGAACGTCGCCGAGTTCGCCGCCGGCCTCGACCGGCCGGCCGACGAGGTGCGGCTGTTCCTCGCGCTGCGCGAGGCCGCGTCGCAGCGGCTGTTCGCCCACGTGCCGTGGCTGCGCCAGCAGCTCACCGACGCCGTCCACGCCTACGCGCGCGGCATCAAGGTCGACCGCGAGGCGATCGAGCGGGGCATCGCCGAGGCGATGGGCGGCATGGAGGGCGGCCTGGACCCCAGCGACCCCGAGGCGATCCAGCGGCTGCTGGGCAGCGGCGTCCTCGAGCCCGAGGAGACCCCCGAGCAGCAGATGGCCCTGCGCCGGCTGGAGACCCTGCTCGCCCTGGTCGAGGGGTGGGTCGACACCGTGGTCGCCGCCGCCGCGGGCGACCGGCTGCCCGGCCACCAGGCGCTCGCCGAGACGATGCGCCGGCGGCGGGCCTCCGGCGGTCCGGCCGAGCAGACCTTCGCCACCCTCGTGGGGCTGCAGCTGCGCCCGCGCCGGCTCCGCGACGCCGCCACCGTCTGGGCGGCGATGGGCGCGCAGCACGGCACCGACGCGCGCGACCGGCTGTGGTCGCACCCCGACCTGCTGCCGACGTCGGACGACCTGGACGAGCCGCTGGACTTCGTCGCCCGTCAGGGGCTGGACGACGAGCTCGCCGCGCTGACCGCCGACGACGCGCAGGAGCCGGCCGGCGAGGAGCCCGACGGCGGGCCGGCCGAGCGGGACGACGACGAGGACGGCCCGGCGACCGGCTGAGCCCCGGGCTCCCGACCGGCGGGACGGGTCACACCGTCTGGGCGGCCGATCGCACGGCGTCGCGCATCACGTCGAGGACCTGGTCCTGCTCGGCCGTGGTCGGCCGGCCGGCGGCCCGGGAGATGCCGTCGGTGTGCGCGATGAGCGGGATGTCGGGTTCGTCGGCCTCGTCCGAGACGCGCGCCATGGCCCAGCGGCCGAAGACCCGCCGCTCGACCGGCTCGGTCTGCAGGAGGCTGACCCGCTCGTGCCGGACGTCGCGCTCGATCCGGGCGTAGAGGGCCCGCACCGCGGCCTCGTCCCCTTCGAGGACCTGCACGAACCAGTCGCCGTGCACGAGCAGGGCGCCGGTGACCTGCCGCTCCTTGTTGTTCCGGCGCGCCTGGGTGAACAGGCCGCCCAGCTCCTGCTTGCGCACCGGCGCGGGGATGCGGTTGCGGCTGCGGTACATCAGCCGGAACACCGGTCCGGCACCCTGCCCCTGAGCGATGTCTGGCATGACCGTCTCCCTCGGGCGTCGGCCGAGGACACGAGGACCGTGGTGCGGCCGCGCCGCAGCGAAGCCTGCCCACGGGTTCGCCGGTCGTGCTGTCTCACTTTGCGACGGCGCGGACCTCAGTCGACGAGCTCGCCGTCGGCCATGTGGCCCGCGGCGTTGGCCAGCTCCACGCCCTCGAGGAAGCCGCGCGCCCGCTCGGCCTTGGGGTAGCGGGCGACCAGGGCCCAGAAGCGCTCGTCGTGACCGGGCTCGAGCAGGTGCACGAGCTCGTGCACCAGCACGTAGTCGACGACGTACTCGGGCATCGTGCGCAGCCGCGTCGACAGCCGGATGCTGCCGTCGGCAGGGGTGCACGACCCCCACCGGCGGTGCTGGTTGTCCACCCACCGGACGCTGGCCGGCTGCGGGATGCCGTCGAGGTGGGCGGCCGAGAGCGCCCGTGCCCGGGCCATCAGCTCCGTGTCGCCGCCCAGGGACCGGCGCCGCCGTTCCTCCCGCGTCTGCAGCTTGGCGACCATCTGGGCCACCCAGCGCCGCTCCTCCGCCGGGCTGAAGGCCGCCGGGATGAGCACGACGGTGCGGCCCAGCTCCCGGTAGGCGGTGACGGTCCGCCGACGGCGGGCGCTGCGCCGGACCTCGACGTCGGCCGGCAGCTCGTCGGTCGCGCCCCGGCTGCTCCGGGCAGCAGCCAGCGATCGGCCGCCCGAGCGGGCGGCCGAGGGACGAGAGCTGTCGGGAGCGTCGGGGATCGAGCCGGGCACGGCTGCACCGTATCCAGTGGCGACCCGTTCCGCGCGCACGGCGTCCACCGGTCGGGGACGGTTCGTCCGACCGGTGGACACGGGCCGCGGTGGCACTCCCCCGATGGGCTGGCACCGATGTCGTTCCACAACCCCCGAGGCCTCGTCCCCGCTGGTGAGGCCCCTGTTCGGGGCGGTCGACCGGGGTCGCCGCCGGCGCGTCGTGCGCAGGTTCCGCACAGGGACACGCCGGTGCGTCAACACCCCGTCCACATCGTTGTCCACAGGGTGAGGACGGCGTCGGCCGTCCGGCGGCCGCAGCCGCCCACCCCACCAGCGAGAACGTCGGGCCCGCTCCGAGTACCGTCCCCCGCAGCGGCGCCCCGACCGGCCAGTGGGACGCCTTCGACACCGAGGAGAGACCGTGGCGGAGAGCTACAACGGCTACTGCGTGAAGTGCAAGGAGAAGCGGGACTTCGACGGCGAGGTCAAGGTCAGCGAGTCCGGTCGCCGGATGGCCCAGGGCACCTGCCCCGTCTGCGGCACCAAGATGAACCGGATCCTCGGCAAGGCCTGAGACAGGACCCCTCTGCCCCCGACGGCGGCGTCCCGCACCAGCGGGACGCCGCCGTCGGCGTCTGCGGGGCCTGTGGACGGCGGCAGCACCGGCGCCCGCCCGCTGCGACGCTCGACCGCGTGACGCACCCGCTGCTCCCCTCCGCCGTCCCCGTGCTCCGCGACGGGCCCGATGCGGTGCGGGTCGGTGGCGTGGACTCCGCCGACGGGCTGCTGGTGGCGGCCGGCGGCGGCTGGGTGCGCGAGCTGCTGCGCTCGCTGGACGGGCGGCGGGGCCAGCTGGCGGTGCTGGCCGACGCCGCTCGCGACGGGCTCGACCCGGTCGCGGTCGGCGAACTGCTCGGCGGGCTGCGCTCGGCCGGCCTGCTGGTCGACCTCGACCCGGCCGACCTGCTCGCCGCCGACGCCGGTCCGGCCGCCGAGGCGCGCACCGCCACGGAGCTGCCGGCCGCGCTGGCCGGCGGGCCGCTGGGCTGGCGCTCGCGCCGGGCGGCGGCGGTGGTGGTCGACGGCGCCACGCGGGTGGGCGTGCCGCTCGCCGCCGTGCTCGCGGCCAGCGGGGTCGGCCGGGTGTGCGTCCGCGACGACGCCCCCACCACGGCGGCCGACGCCGTGGTCGGCGGGCTCACCGCCGCCGACGAGGGGCGGCCGCGCTCCCTGGCCGCCGCCGACGCGGTGCGCCGCGCCAGCCCCCTGACCGACCTGCGGCCGATCGCGGGCGGCGCCGCCGACGTCGTCGTCCTGGCCCGCCCCTGGGCCGCCTCCGACCCGCTGGCCGCGGGCGTGCACCGGGCCGGCGTCCCGCACCTGGTGGCCACCGTCCGCGGGCAGACCGGCGTCGTCGGCCCCTTCGTGGTCCCCGGCGTGACGAGCTGCCTGCGCTGCGCCGACCTGCACCGCCGCGACGCCGACCCGCGCTGGCCCGGGCTCGCCGCGCAGCTGACCGCCGGCGAGGCCCCGGCCGCCGGCGCCACGGTCACCTGCCTGCTGACCGCCGTGGTGGCGGCGGTGCAGGTGCTCGCCTTCCTCGACGGCGCCGCGGCCCCGGCGGTGCTGGAGGCGACGGTGGAGCTCACCCCGCCCGACCTGCTCCCCCGCGTGCGGCGGTGGCCGGCCCACCCGGCGTGCGGCTGCCGCGCGGTGCCGTCGGAGGCGGCCCGGCCCCTTTCGGATGAGCCTCTCGGGGCGCCCGTCGGCGCTCGCGCGGGACGGCAGGGACAATAGGACGGTGAGCGAGCTTGCGAGCTCACGCGAGGGCACAGCAGCGCCGCGAACGCGGCCGACGAGCGCCAGCGAGGAGCGCCAAGTGAGCGAAGACGCACGGGGGATCCCGGGAGGTTCGATCTCGCGGACCGCCCGGCTGGCCTCGCTCCCGCTGGGCGCGGCGGGGCGGGCGACTCTCGGGATCGGCAAGCGGCTCTCGGGTCGCCCGGCCGAGGCGGTGCAGGCCGAGCTGCAGCAGCGCACGGCCGAGCAGCTCTTCGCCGTCCTGGGACAGCTCAAGGGCGGGGCGATGAAGCTCGGCCAGACGCTGTCGGTGTTCGAGGCCGCGGTGCCCGAGGAGATCGCCGCCCCCTACCGCGAGGCGCTGGTCAAGCTGCAGGCGGAGGCGCCGCCGATGCCGGCCCGCACGGTGCACGCCGTGCTGGCCCAGCAGCTGGGCGGGCGCTGGCGCGAGCGCTTCAAGGACTTCGACGACGCCCCCGCCGCGGCGGCCAGCATCGGCCAGGTCCACCGGGCCACCTGGCGCGACGGCCGCGACGTCGCCGTGAAGATCCAGTACCCGGGCGCGGCCACGGCGCTGATCGCCGACCTCAACCAGCTCGCCCGCTTCGGCCGGCTGTTCGCCGCCCTGTTCCCCGGCATGGACGTCAAGCCGCTGATCGCCGAGCTCAAGGCGCGGGCGGTCGAGGAGCTCGACTACGGCCTGGAGGCCGACGCGCAGCGCGCGTTCGCCGCCGCCTACGCGGGCGACCCGCAGATCGCCGTCCCCCGGGTGGTGGCCAGCGCGCCCAAGGTGATCGTGTCCGAGTGGCTGGAGGGCACCCCGCTGTCGCGGATCATCAGCGGCGGCACCAGGGAGGAGCGCGACCACGCCGGCCACCTGCTGGCCGTGCTGCACTTCTCCGGACCCGAGCGGGCCGGCCTGCTGCACGCCGACCCGCACCCCGGCAACTTCCGGCTGCTCGCCGACGGCCGCATGGGCGTCATCGACTTCGGCGCCACCGCCCGGCTGCCCGACGGCCACCCCGAGCCGATCGGCCGGATGCTGCGCTGGGCGCTGGAGGACCGGGCCGAGGAGGTGCTCTCCGACCTGCGGGTCGAGGGGTTCGTCCGGCCGAACGTGGAGGTCGACGCCCACGCGGTGCTGGACTACCTGCGGCCGCTGCTGGCGCCCATCGAGGGCAACCACTTCCACTTCACCCGCGCCTGGATGCAGGAGCAGGCGGCACGGATCGCCGACCCGCGCAACGAGGCCAGCCGGCTGGGCCGCCAGTTGAACCTGCCGCCGGCCTACCTGCTCATCCACCGCGTGACGATGGGGTCGATCGGGGTGCTGTGCCAGCTCGACGCGGCCGGCGACTTCCGCGGCGTCCTCGAGGACTGGCTGCCCGGCTTCGTCGACGGGAACTAGCGACCGTCACGGGTCGAGGCGGGCCTCCAGGGCGCGCACGTGGTGGCGGGCGCAGTCGGGGCACAGCGCCGTCGTCCGCGACTCCGCGTCCGTGCGCGGACCGGTGCGTCCGGTGGCGCGGGGTGGGCGGCTCAGCGACCAGCCGGCCGCGAGGGCGGCGGCGCCGGCGGTGTGGCCGCAACCGGTGCAGGTCAGCTCGTCGGGGACCACGGCCCCACTCTGCCCCGCCCCGGGGCCGGTGGGAAGGACGAGGAGGGGCCGGGTCCGGACGCACCGGGAGCGTCCGGACCCGGCCCGGCGGGGTGCGGAGGAACTCGTCGTCCCCCGCGGGGTGGTCGCCGTCAGCGGACGGCGGCGCTGGCCCGGGCGGCGCGCCGCGACGCGGACTCCGCGCGGCGGGCCCACCGACGGGCGGCACGCAGCCGGCGCACGCGGGCCGCGGCGTCGGCGGAGGCCTGCAGGTCACGGATGTGGCTGCGGACCAGGTCCTGCTCGAGGAAGCTCATGATCGTTCCTTCGGTCTCGAAACTCCGGCCCCCGCCCGCCGGGCGGGGAATGTCCTGCGGATCGGTTCGGTGGGTCGCTGTCGCCTCACGCGGCCACCTCCTTGCGGGGACGACCCCGCGGACGCTTGCGCGCGATGACGACGCCGCGCTCGAAGATCTCGCCGCCCCAGACGCCCCAGGGCTCGCCGCGGTCCAGGGCACCGGCCAGGCAGGCCGCGCGCACGGGGCAGTCGGCGCAGAAGACCTTGGCCTGCTCCAGCTGGGCCGGGCTCTCGGCGAACCACAGCTCCGGGTCCTCGACCCGGCACGGCAGGGGGCGCCGCACCGGTGCCGGGGACAGCGGCGTCCGCGGTCGTCTCGGGGTGGGGCCACCTGACCGGGGGAGCCCGGTACGGCGGTGGGCGATCGTCTGCATCACTGCCGCTCTCCTCCTCGTGCTCGATGTGCGCCGGCCGGCGGGGGCCCGCCGACCGGTGGTCGGGGCCGGGAACCGCGGACATCGAAAAGGCCGCGGATCCCGGGTCTCGGGTTCCGCGGCCTCGGAGGAGGACCGGCGAGCGGCTAGCTCTTCGGTCTCCCCGGGGAGTGGATCCCGAGGGGGGTGGTGCCGTCGTTCTGGGTGGTGCCGTCGTGCTTCTGGATGGGCAGCAGGGCCTGCTCGAAGCCCATGACCAGGCCGCGGCGCCGCGTCGGGGCGACGGAGGGCACACCGGTCCCCTGCGCAGCGGCGAGGGCGCCGAGCAGGGACGGGCGGACGGCGGCGCAGGCGTACGGACGCGCGACAACGCTCCCCGTGCCGGGAACCCAGGCGGGGGCGAACGAGATGGTGGTGCTGATCATCAGTGCCCCCTCCTTCCCGGGGTCGGAGCGCGGCCCGCCGGCCGTCTCAGGTCTGGACGCCCCAGGGGTTCCCTCGAGCGCAGACAGGACAGTAGGGGGGTGCCGTTGTGACGGTCAACGCAATTAACGAAGAGTTCCCCGATGGGGGCGGGCAACCGGCTCCGGCCCGTCTCGCCGTCGCTCTGCGAGGTCAGCCGCTCACCGTGGCGAGCACGTCCTCGCCGTAGAGCTCCAGCTTCTTCGCGCCGATGCCGGGCAGGTCCGAGAGCTCGCGCATGCTGGCCGGCCGGCTCTCGGCGATCGCCTGCAGCGTGGCGTCGCTGAACACCACGTAGGCGGGGACCGAGGCCGACTGCGCGGCCTGGCTGCGCCAGGCGCGCAGCTTCTCGAACAGCTCCCCCGCCTCGCCCTCGAGCACGACCTTCGGCTTCTTCGCGGTGCGCCGGGCCGGGGGTGCGGTCGGCGCGGACTCCGGCGCCAGCCCGGTGAGGAAGCGGCTGCGCGGCCGGGACCGCCGTCCCCCCGGGTTGCGCGACAGCGACCACGACAGCGTCAGCTGCTCCCGCGCCCGGGTGACCGCGACGTAGAGCAGCCGTCGCTCCTCCTCGACCGCGTCCGGGCGGGACAGGGACTGGGCGATCGGGAGGACGCCGTCGACCAGCCCGACGACGAAGACGACGTCCCACTCCAGGCCCTTCGCGGCGTGCATCGAGGCGAGCGTGACCCCCTGCACGGTCGGCGCGTGCTGGGCATCGGCCCGCTCCGCCAGGTGCGCGACGAAGCCGGCGAGGTCGAGCGAGCGGTTCTCGGCGACCAGGTCGACGGCGAGGTCGACCAGCGCGGCCAGCGACTGCCAGCGGTCGCGGGCGGCCCCGCCGGGCGGCGGCCGGTGCTCGGCCCAGCCCATGGAGGCCAGCACGTCGCGCACCGCGGGCACGAGCATGCCCGGCTCGTTGCCCCCCGCGGCGGCCCCGCGGAGCAGCACGATCGCCTCGCGGACCTCCGGCCGCTCGAAGAAGCGCTCGCCGCCCTTGAGCACGTACGGGACGCCGGCGTCGGTGAGCGCGTTCTCGTAGACCTCCGACTGCGCGTTGATCCGGAACAGCACGGCGATCTCCGACGCCGGGGTGCCCGCGTCGATGAGCGCCCGGCAGCGGGCGGCCACGGCCGCGGCTTCGGCCGGCTCGTCGGGGTGCTCGCGGAACACCGGCTCGGGGCCCTCGGCGCGCTGACCGAGCAGCCGCAGGCCGGGCAGGCCGCGGCGCCGCGGTGCCTGGCCGATCAGCTTGTTGGCCAGCCCGACCACCTGGGGGGTGGAGCGGTAGTCGCGCTCGAGCTTGACCACCTCGGCGTCGGGATAGCGGTCGGCGAAGCCGAGCAGGTAGTCGGGGTCGGCGCCGGTGAAGGAGTAGATGGTCTGGTTGGGGTCGCCGACGACGCAGACCTCGGCCCGCCCGCCCAGCCAGGCGTCGAGCAGCCGCTGCTGCAGCGGGTTGACGTCCTGGTACTCGTCGACGACGAAGTGCCGGTACTGCCCGCGCACCTGGCGGGCGACGTCGTCGTGCTCCTCCAGCGCGTAGGCGGTGACCAGCAGCAGGTCCTCGAAGTCGAGCACGCCCTCGCGCTGCTTGGCCGACTCGTAGCTCTCGTACACCCGGGCGACGGCGGCGGCCTCGAACGGCGGCTCCCGGCCGGCGGCCTGGGCGCGGGCCGGGTAGTCCTCGGCGGTGGCGAGCGTCGTCTTGGCCCACTCGATCTCGCTGGCCAGGTCCCGCAGGCTGGTGCGGTCGGTCGACAGCCGCGCCCGCGACGCGGCCGAGGCGACCAGCCGCAGCTTGTTCTCGACGAGGGAGGGCATCGGGCCGCCCAGCACGCGCGGCGCGAAGTACCGCAGCTGGCGCATGGCCGCCGCGTGGAAGGTGCGCGCCTGGACCCCGCCCACACCCAGGCCGGCGAGCCGGCCGCGCAGCTCCCCCGCGGCCCGTGCGGTGAAGGTCACGGCGAGCACCTGCTCGGGCACGAAGGCGCCGGTGTGCACGCCGTAGGCGATGCGGTGGGTGATGGTGCGGGTCTTGCCGGTGCCCGCACCGGCCAGGATGCAGACCGGCCCGGTGACCGCCTGAGCCGCGGTGCGCTGCTCGTCGTCCAGACCGGCCAGCACCGCCTCCGCGCCGGAGACCGTCCCCGTCGCCCCGCCGATCCCCGGCATCCCGGCTCCCTTCTGCTCGCACCCGCCGGACCGATCCTCCCAGCCGCCGGGGACGTTCTCCGGGAAGCATCCCCAGGAGCCCCGCGTTCCCCTCGCGGACACACAGGGACACCCCCGGGGTGGACCTGCGCCGACGCATCGAGGAGGATCCCGACCGATGACTGCCGCTGCCGCTGCCGTGACCATGTACACCACCACGTGGTGCGGCTACTGCGTCCGGCTCAAGAGGCTGATGCAGCGCGAGGGCATCGAGTACGCGGAGGTCGACATCGAGCGCGACGAGCAGGCGGCGGACGTGGTGATGGCCGCGAACGGCGGCAACCGCACCGTGCCCACGCTCGTCTTCCCCGACGGCACCGCGCTCACCAACCCGAGCATCGACCAGGTCAAGAACGCTCTCGCACAGTCATCGAGGTTGAACGGCGCGTGATCCCTGGACCACGGCCCCCCAGGGGGCATGATCGCCCCGTGGCGGGCCGTGACCGCGGCCGCGCCCCGGTCCGGCCGCCGCGGCCGGGTTCTCCCGCGGAGGTTCCCGGAGTGGGAGTGCGCAGCGAACGCACGGGCCCCCTTGCGCCACGCCCTGAAACGGTCCACCTCCCCGAGCTCGCGGGCGACGGCGAGGCGGTCGTGGCGGTCGTGCGCACCCCGCGCGGCTGGTCGGTGATCTGCCCCGGCGGCGCGGCCCCGGTGACCTCGCTCGTGGAGGGCCTCTCCCTCGCCGACCTGCTCGGCGAGGAGTTCGGCGTGCCCTGCGAGCCCGACCGCACCACCCGTCGGTCCGCCCGCGGCGCCGCCGACGGCGAGGCCGAGGACCCGCGCGACGCCCGCATCGCCGCCCTGGAGCGCACGGTCGCGCAGCTGGAGCACGCCCTCGCGGCCCGGGTCTCCACCGAGCGCGCGATCGGCGTGCTGGCCGAGCGCCAGGGGATCGATCCGCGGACGGCGTTCGAGGACATGCGCCGCGCGGCCCGCTCCTCCGGCCGGCCCGTGCACGAGCTCGCCCGCGAGGTCCTCGACAGCCTGGAGGGCCTCGCCGCCGAGCCGGCCGACCGCCGTCCCGACGCGCAGCCGGCCGCCGTGGTGCGGACCGGTGCCCCCTCCGCTCCCCCGCGGCCGCGGCCGCCGTTCGGCCGCCGCGCGGAGCCCGCGCGCACCCGGTCCGGTGCCGCTCCCGGCGCCACCGGGGACGGCCGGTCCTGACCCGGCCGCACCCGCTCACCCCGGCCGCGCTGGCCGACCGCCTCGCCTCCGCCCTCGCCGGGCTCCCGCCCGAGCCCGGGGCGACCGCGCTGCGGGTCGCCGTCGACGGCCCTCCGGCCGCCGGCCCCACCGACCTCGCGCGGGCCGTCGCCGACCGGCTGCCGGCACTGGGCCGGGCGGCCGTCGTCATTCCGGCCGACGGGTTCTACCGCCCGGCGTCCCTGCGCTTCGAGCACGGCCGCACCGATCCCGACGCCCGCTACACCGACTGGCTCGACGCCGGGGCGCTGGCCCGGGAGGTGCTCGACCCCCTCGGCCCCGGGGGCAGCGGCGAGTACCTGCCGGTGCTGTGGGACCTCGCGCGCGACCGCGCGGCGCGGGCGGCGCGGGAGCCGATGCCGCCCGGCGGGGTCGTGCTCGTGCCGGGCGCGCTGCTGCAGGGTCTCGGCCTGGCCCTCGACGTCGTCGTCCACCTGCGGATGAGCCCGGCCGCGCGGCGCCGGCGCACCCCGGACGACCAGGCGTGGGAGCTGCCGGCGTTCGACCGGTACGACGCCGAGGTCGACCCCGAGGCGCTCGCCGACGCCGTCGTGCTGGCCGACCACCCGGAGAAGCCCGCCCTCGTGCTGGCGGGCCGGCTGCTCGGCTGACACGGTGCAGGCATCCGCCCGGTGACGTACCACGACCGTCCGCAGACGCTCTCTGCCGACACCGGGCGGATGCAGGTCCTTCTATACCGGAACAGATCCGGGCGCAGAAGAGCGTGGCCTCGTGAATTCCCGCGGGAACGTCGTGGCGCGCTGCTCAGACCCGCCCCTCGACCCAGCGGTCGATGATGTGCCGCGCGATCGACACCGGCGGGGGCAGCGCCCGCGGGCCGCCGCCGGAGCGCAGCTCGTCCCGGGTGAACCAGCGGGCCTCCTCGATCTCGTCCTCGTCGAGGCGGATCGTGTCGTCGCCGTCCACCCGGGCGGTGAACCCGAGCATGAGCGACTGCGGGAACGGCCACGGCTGGCTGCTCACGTAGCGGATGTCGGTGACCTGCAGGCCGACCTCCTCGGCGACCTCCCGGGCGACCGCGCCCTCTGCCGACTCCCCCGGCTCCACGAAGCCGGCCAGGATCGAGAAGCGCCCCGGCGGCCAGACCGCCTGCCGGCCGAGCAGGCACCGGTCCCCGCCGTCGTGCACGAGCATGATCACCGCGGGGTCGGTGCGGGGGAACAGCTCGGCGCCGGTCTCGGGGTCGCGCTGCACCCAGCCGGCCCGCTCGATGGTGGTGGCCGCGCCCGACAGCGGGCTGAACCGGTTGCGCTCGTGCCACTCGAGGATGCCGATGGCCTCGGCGAGCAGACCGGCGTCGAGGTCACCGAGATCGGCGCCGATCTCGCGCAACCCGGTCCAGGCGTCGACCGGGCGGCCGTTGACGGTCAGCGCACGCTCGCCGCGGATCGCCGCGAACGGCACGCCGTCGGCCTCGCCCAGGTAGACCGCGCCCACCGGCAGCTCGGGCTGCTCGTCCCAGATCAGCTCCGGTCCGCCCGGGCCCTCGTGCACGGGGACGCTGCGCCGCTGGTCGACGGTGAGCACCCGCACCGGCCGGCCGCCGGTCGGGTCGTCGAGGTCCCGCTGCCGGTGCCCGCGGTCGTGCGCGGAGCGCGCGAGCACCGGGATGGTGCCCGTGGTGCCGCGCGTGCCGACCGGCCAGGCCCCCCGGTCGACCGGCGGGTTGTCGGCGGGGGTGCTCCCGGGGGCGGTCATGCCTCGGCCGCCGCCACCTGCACCGCGCCCAGGGCGCGCAGCGGCTCGGCCACCACCGCGGCGTCGCCGACCACCACGGCCGTCAGCGCGGACGGCGCCAGGTAACGGCGGGCCGCCTCCTGCACCTCGGCGACGGTGACCGCGGCCAGCGCCCGCTGGTGCTCGGCCAGCCAGTCGGCCGACAGCCCGGCGCCGACCAGCGCCGACAGGGTGCTCGCCAGCCCGGCGTGGGTCGCCGTCGCCAGCGCCATGCTGCCCAGCACGTAGCGGCGGGCGCCGTCGAGCTCGGCCTCGGTCACCGGCGTGAGCGCCATCCTGCCGAGCTCGTACCAGGTCTCCAGCAGCGCCGGCGCGGTCACCTCGGTGGCGACGTCGGCCTCGACGAGGAAGGACGACGCGGCCGCGAGGTGGTCGACCGAGCTGCGCGGGCTGTAGGTGTAGCCGCGCCGCTCGCGGATGTTCTCGACCAGCCGCGAGGAGAAGTAGCCGCCGAAGACCATGTTGGCCAGCCGGACGGCGGCCAGGTCGGGGTCGGTGCGA
The DNA here is from genome assembly GCF_054050275.1 of Geodermatophilus sp. SYSU D00691. Classification (NCBI taxonomy): domain Bacteria; kingdom Bacillati; phylum Actinomycetota; class Actinomycetes; order Geodermatophilales; family Geodermatophilaceae; genus Geodermatophilus; species Geodermatophilus sp. SYSU D00691. Next base: position 71,164 of record NZ_JBJGYZ010000025.1, on the reverse strand, counting down.
CCGGGGGCGGGCCCGCCGAGCCGCAGGTTGGACTGCACGGCACCGGGCCGGTCGACGATCTCCAGCACCCCGGGGTCGACGACCGGCGCGGGCGGCGCGCTGATCGCCTCGCCGTCCCTCGACCAGTCGGCCAGCGCGGTGCCGGCCGCGTCGGCGGCCGCCCGCGGGTCGAGGTCGCCGACCAGCACCAGCGTGCTGCCGGCGGGGACGACGCGGTCGCGGTGCAGCGTGCGCAGCGCGGTGCTGCGGACCGCCGAGACCAGCTCGGGCGTCGGCAGCTGCAGTGCGTACGGGTGGTTGCCGTAGCGGCGGGCCGCCAGCGCGGTGCGGGCGATGACCCCGGGCTGCGACCGGGCGATGCCGATCCGCTCGGCGACGCGGGCGCGCTCGCCCTCCACCCGGTCGTTCGGGTAGGTCGCCGCCGTCAGCAGCTCGGCCAGCACGCCGAGGACGGCGGGCAGCCCCTCCGGCAGCAGCGTGGTGGAGAACAGCAGCCGGTCGGGATCGGCGCTCACCGACAGCTCGGCGCCGTGGCCCTGCAGCAGCTGGGCGATCTCGGTCTGGTCGTGCTGCGTCGTCCCCTGGAGGACGGCGCCGGACAGGACGGCGGCGCGGGCGGTGTGCGTGGCGGCGCTGCGCGCGCTGGAGGCAGCGAACGGCACCCGCAGCCGCAGCTCCACCAGCGGGACGCCCGGCCGCGGGACGACGACCACGCGCAGGCCGGTGGGCAGCACGGTCTCGGTGACCGGCGGCGCCGGCTGCGGGCGCGGCTCGCCCAGCGGCGGGATCAGCGACAGGTCCAGCGTGGGGGCGCTCACGAGGCCTCCTCGCCGGCGCTCGTCGGCCGCGTTCGCGGCGCTGCTGCGTACATCGGTGAGCTCGCGAGCTCGCTCACTTGGCGCCTCCCGTCGCGCGCAGCTCCAGGACCGCGGCGGTGCCCGGGTCGACGCCGCGGGCGGCGACCTGCACCTGCTCCGGCGTCACGGCGGCCAGCCGGGCGGCGAGCTCGCCGGCCAGCTCGGCGCGGCCGTGCACGAGCTCGGACGCGGCGAAGGCGAGCGTGCGGCCCAGGACCGAGTCGGCCTGCCGGAGCAGCTGCGCCTCGGTGCGGGCCTGCACGCGGGCGAGCTCCTCGGTGGCGACGCCGTCCTCGGCCACCCGCGCGACCTCCTCGTGGATGGCGCCGAGCACCTGCTCGACGTCGACCGCGGCCGGGTGGTGCACCTGGGTGGTGAGCAGCGTGGCGTCGCGGACGTCGAAGGGGTCGCCGAACAGGCCCACGTAGCTGCTCTGCGCGATGGCGATCCGGTCGTCGTGGATCAGCCGGCGCTCCAGCCTGGAGGCGTCGCCCTCGCTGAGCAGCTCGGCGAGCAGCACCGTGCCCAGGTAGGTGTCGAGGTCGCCGACCGGGTCGGGGACGCGCCAGCCGACCGCCACCGCCGGCGCCGGGGCGAGCGCGTCCTCGACGGTGCCGCGCCGCGGCGCCGTGGGCGACGGCTCGCCGGTCGCCACCCGCGGGGGCACCTCACGGCCCGGCACGGGGCCGAACCAGCGGCGCACCAGCTTCTCGGTCTCGGTGACGTCGAGGTCCCCGCCGATGCACAGGACGGCGTTGCCGGGCGCGTAGTACTTGTCGAAGAAGTCCGCCGCGTCGTCCACGGTCGAGGACTCGAGGTCGACGAACGAGCCGTAGCCGTCGTGGGTGTTGGCGAAGCTCTCGAAGGCGATCTGCGGCAGCTGCAGCCAGGGAAAGGCGCCGTAGGGCCGGTTGAGCACGTTGACCCGGATCTCCTCCTTGACCACGTCGATCTGGTTGCGGAGGTTCTCCTCGGTGATGGCCGGGGCCGCCATGCGGTCGGCCTCGAGGAACAGCGCGCGCTCGAGCGCCTCGGCCGGCAGCGCCTCGAAGTAGTTCGTGTAGTCCTGGTGCGTCGAGCCGTTGAACGTCCCGCCCGCGGCCTGGACCAGGCGCGCGTGCTCCATCTTGGGCACGTGCGCCGAGCCCTGGAACATCAGGTGCTCGAAGAGGTGGGCGAAACCGGTGCGGCCCTCGGGCTCGTTGCGCATGCCGACGTCGTAGAACACGCTCACCGCCACGACCGGCACGCTGCGGTCGGGGGCGAGGACGACGCGCAGCCCGTTCTCGAGCGAGAAGCGCTCCACCGGGTGCCGCAAGGTCAGTTCGGCCCCAGCTGCTGTCACGCGGACGACAGTAATCGGGGGTTCAGGACCTCCGCCGTCCGGTCGCCGCTACGGCCACGATCAGCCCACCTGATCAAAAGCGGTCCTCCCCCACGGTGCAACGTGAGGGAGGAGCTACGGGGATCAGGTCAGCTGATCCCGGCCTCACAGGACCTGGACGTCGTCGAGCACCTGGTCGATGACGCCGTAGAGCTCGGCGTGGGTGTTGGGGATGGAGATGTAGAGCAGCGCCGGCACGGCCCGGCCGACGTCCACCAGCAGCAGCGCGGCCCGCTCCCCCGTGGAGTCGTAGCCGGAGACGTCCCAGGACAGCTGGAACTCGTACAGGTGCGCCCCGTGCCCGTCGACCGTGCGCGCCTCGTCGCGCAGCACGGTCCGCTCGTTCGGGCCGGGGTAGTAGTTGCCCCGCACGCTGTCGGCCAGCTGCACCACCGTGCTCTGCAGCGTCGACGGCCCGGCCCACCCGTAGCCCTCCGAGAGCGGACCCGACGTGCACTGCGCGATGAAGATCCCGCCGTCGGGGACCTCCTCCTGGGTGGTGAAGTACTGCCCGGCGATGGCCGTCGTCTCGAACTGGTTGCCGAGGTCCCACTCGACCCAGTTCTCGCCCAGCCAGGGGTAGGACAGCCTCGAGGCCTCGTCGATGATCCGCACGGTGCCCGGCGGGAACGGGGTCCCCGACGGCGCCGTCGTCGCCGGCGGCGGGGGGTCGGCCACGGTCGGGCCGTCACCGCCGGAGGTGCCGACCAGCACCCCGATCACCAGGACGGCGACCAGCGCGAGCACCGACAGCCCCACCACCCAGCCGGTCGGGAACGGGCGCGGCGACGACGGCGGCGGCACCGGCGAGGGCGTGCTCGGCCGCTCGGGTGCCGGCGGGGCCAGCACCGGCGAGCGCTGCACCGCCACGCCCGGGCCGGCCGGCGTCGTGACGTCCGACCAGCCGATGCCGTTCCACCAGCGCACGTAGCCCGGCGTGCCGTCCGGGTCCGGGTACCAGCCCGGAGCCGGCGCGGGGTCCCCAGGTCCGGTCACGGGTGCACTGTAGGTCGTGGACCCGCGCGAGCAGGAGAGGTCAACCGTCGAGGTCGGCGGGCGAGTCCCACCACGAGGCGAGCTGGTCGGCCAGCACCTCGAGCGCGACCGCGCGGTCGTGCTCGTCGTCGTGGGCGTGCCACACCTGCCCCATGCCGCCCTGGCCGAGGAGGCTCAGCAGGCGGTACGGCCCGCCCGCCGCCAGCGGCCCCGTCGCGGCGGGTGGCTCACCCGCGCCGGACACCGGCCAGCTCGCGCCACAGGTGGGCCGCCGCCTCGGCCCCGCGGTGCAGCATCGGCAGCAGCACCCGCTCGTTCGGCGAGTGGATGCGGTCGGTGGGCAGGCCCGCGCCGAGGAAGACCAGCGGCGCGCCGAGCTGCTCGACCAGGTCGGCCTCCGGGCCGCTGCCGCCCTCCTTCATGAACAGCACCTGGTCGGGCTCGCTGTCCCAGGCCTGGGCGATCGCGCGCAGCAGGGCGTCCATCCACGGGGAGTCGAGGTCGCTCGCGCACGGGGCGACGCCCCCCGGCGGGGTGTGCACCTCGGCCTCGATGCCCTCCGGCAGGTTGGCCTCGACCCAGGCCCGCACCATCGCCCCGACGTCCACGGGGCGCTGGTCGGCGACCAGCCGGAAGGTGATCTTGGCGTGCGCCTCGGCCGGGATGATCGTCTTGTGCCCGGGGCCGGTGTAGCCGCCCCACATGCCGTTCACCTCCGCGGTCGGCCGGGCGCCGATCCGCTCCTGCGTGGTGAACCCCGCCTCCCCGGTGGCCACCCGCGAGGCGGCCGGCCCGGCCAGCCACTCCGCCTCGTCGAAGGGCACCCGGCCCATGAGCTCGCGCTCGCGGTCGGTCAGCGGCCGCACCTTGTCGTAGAACCCCGGCAGGGTGACCCGGCCCCGGTCGTCGTGCAGCCGGCTGACCAGCGTCGCCAGCGCGTGCAGCGGGTTGGGGACGCCGCCGCCGAACGAGCCGGAGTGCAGGTCGACGGCCGGGCCGCGGAGCGTGATCTCGGCGTCGGCCAGCCCGCGCATCGACGTCACCGCGCTGGGCAGGTGCGGTGCGGCCATGCCGGTGTCGCTGACCACGACGACGTCGCAGTCGAGCCGGTCGCGCCGCTCGCGCAGCAGGTCGGCGAAGTGCGGCGAGCCGGACTCCTCCTCGCCCTCGATCAGCAGCTTGACCGTCACGGCGGGGGTGTCGCGGCCGGTGGCGGCCAGGTGGGCGCGCATGCCGAGCAGGTGGAAGGCGACGTTGCCCTTGTCGTCGATGGCGCCGCGGCCGTGCAGCTCGGGCCCGTCGGGCCCCTCCACGCGGGTGGGCTCGAACGGCGGGTGCACCCACAGCTCCAGCGGGTCGACCGGCTGGACGTCGTGATGCCCGTAGACCAGCGCGACCGGGGCGCCGGGGTCGGCCGACGGCCACTCCGCGAAGACCGCCGGGGCGCCGGGGGTCGGCCAGACCTCGACGACCGGGAAGCCCGTGCGGCGCAGCGCCTCGGCCAGCCAGGCGGCACTGCGGGCCACCTCGGGCGCGTGCGCGGGGTCGGCCGAGATCGACGGGATGCGCAGCCAGGCGTCGAGGTCGGCGTGCAGGTCGTCGAGGTGGGCGGTCACGAACTCGCGCTCGGGGCTGGTCACGGCCACCGACGGTAGCCGTGGGGCCAGCGGCTACCGTCCGGGCATGCCCGGTGAGCTGATCAAGGCCGACGTCGGTGACCTCACGTTCGACGTCCGGGTCGACGGTCCCGACGACGGACGGCCGGTGCTGCTCCTGCACGGCTTCCCCGAGACGTCCGCGTGCTGGGCGCGGGTGACGCCGCTGCTCACCGAGGCCGGGCTGCGCACCTACGCGCCCGACCAGCTGGGCTACTCCCCCGGCGCCCGCCCGGCCGAGGTGGACGCCTACGCGACGACCAACCTGGCGCAGGTCACCGCCGACCTGATGACCGCGCTGGAGATCCCGGTCGCCGACGTCGTCGGGCACGACTGGGGCGCCAACGTGGCCTGGGCGCTGGCGGCCTGGCACCCCGACCGGGTGCGCTCGCTGACCGCCGTCTCGGTGCCGCACCCCGCCGCGTACACCGCCGCCTACCGCGGCGACCCGGAGCAGAAGGAGCGCTCGGGCTACATCCGGCTGTTCTGGCAGGCGGGCAAGGCCGAGGAGGTGCTGCTCGAGGACGACATGCGGCGGCTGCGTCGGATGCTCGGCACCGAGGCGGAGACCGGCATCCCGGCGGAGGCGGTCGAGGAGTACGTCGCCGTCCTGTCGGCGCCGGGGGCGCTGACCGCCGCGCTGAACTGGTACCGGGCGATGAGCTCGGCCACGCCGGTGGACGACGTCGTGGTGCCCACCACCTACGTGTGGAGCGACGGCGACGCCGCGATCGGCCGGACCGCCGCCGAGGGCTGCGCGAAGCACGTCACCGGCGACTACCGCTTCGTCGAGCTGCCCGGGGTGACGCACTGGATCCCCGAGCAGGCGCCGCGGGAGCTGGCCACCGCGGTCCTCGACCGCATCGCCTCCGTCTGAGGCGTCACCCGCGCCGCAAGGCCCCGTCCAGAGGCTCGCCCCGAGCGTGCGAGGGGTGAGGAGGACGGGGTCCTTTCTCACGCCTCGGGCTCCGGCTCGTACTCCTCCCCGTGGGCGGTGCCGGAGACGAGCGCGAGCAGACCGGCCTCGTCGAGGAGGTCGACCGGGCGCAGGGTCCGGTTCGCCGCGACGTGGTGGAAGCCGGCGCTGACCCGCTCCACCGGCACGCCGGTCAGCCGCGACCAGCCCAGCCGGTAGGCGGCCAGCTGGACGCCGACGGCGGCCAGCTCGGCGCCCGACGGCGGCGGGCCGGTCTTCCAGTCGATCACCTCGTAGCCGCCGTCGGGGGTGGTGAACACCGCGTCGATGCGGCCGCGGAGGGTCAGCGGCCCCAGCGGCGTCTCGAACGGCACCTCCACCTCGATCGGCTGCCGGTCGGCCCAGACGCTGGCGAGGAACGCCTCCTGCAGCTCGGCCAGCGCACCGTCGGGCGCGGCCAGCTCGTCGCCGGAGCCGGGCAGCTCATCGAGGTCGAGCAGCCGGGCCGAGCCGAACCGCTCCTCCAGCCAGGCGTGGAACGCGGTGCCGCGGCGGGCCTGCGGCGCGGGCGCGGCCGGCATGGGCCGACGCAGCCGCCGGGCCAGCTCGGCCGGGTCGCGGCGCAGGGTCACCAGCGCCGACACCGACAGGTGCGCCGGCAGCGGGACGTCGACGGTCGGGCTGGCGTGCCGGGCCCGCTCGCGCAGCAGCAGGTCGGCGTCGCGCACCCACTGCTCCACCTCGTCGTCCGGCTCTCCGAGGCGGTCGACGTCGAGCGGGTGCGGCACCGCCGCCCGGACCAGCTCCGCCGCCGCCGTCAGCGCCCGCCGGCGACCGGCCGAGAGCGGGTCGGCCGGCCAGATGCCGACCGGCCACTCCTCCAGCGCCGGGTTGGTGGCGTCGTCGGACGGCGGCGGCGCCCAGTGCGCGACCGCGCCGGCCCCGGCCTCGCAGGTGTCCTTCACGGTGAGCAGCAGGGACGACGGCCCGCACACGTTCTTGCCGTCGCGCCACCAGCTGCCCGAGCAGATCAGCAGCTCCCGCGCGCGGGTGACCGCGACGTACCCGAGCCGGACCTCCTCCTGGGTGCCGAAGTCCTTCCACGCCTGCACGTAGTCCTCGACCGCGGTCTTCACGTCGGCCTGGTCGCCCGAGCCGGGCGGCGGGAGCACGAGCGCGGGGAGCTCCGCGCGGTCGGTCAGCCGCAGGTCGGCCGGCAGCGCGCCCGGGTCCTTGATCCACGAGTCGCTCGTGTCGGTCTTCGCCGGGAACTGGTCGACGGTCAGGCCGGGGACGGCGACGACGTCCCACTCCAGGCCCTTCGCGGAGTGCCCGGTGAGCAGCTGCACGGCCTCGGGGTTGACCGCGACCTCGCCCGGCTCCAGGCCGCGCTCGCGCTCCTCGGCGTCGCGCAGGTAGCCGAGGAAGGCCGGCAGCGACGGCAGCTCGGCCAGTTCGACGAACTCGGCGGCGACGGTGTGCAGGGCGTCGAGGTGGGTGCGGGCGCCGGCCGGGCTGACGTCGGGCGCGCTGGCCAGCTCGGTCTCCAGGCCGAGGGTGCGGGCCACCTCGTCGACCAGGTCGGGCAGCGACTCCCCGATCCGGCCGCGCAGGTGGGCCAGCTCGCCGGCCAGCCGGCGCATCCGCCGGTACCCCGGCATCGAGTACGCGTCGGCCGGACCGAGGTCGTCGAGCGCCTCGACGATGCTGCCGCGCTCCCGCGGGCCGTCGTCGTCGGCCGCCGCGTGGCGCTGGCGCACCAGGGCCCGCGCCCGGTCGTTCAGCGCGGCCAGGTCGCGCGGACCGATCCGCCAGCGCGCGCCGGTGAGCAGCCGGCCGAGCGCGTCGCCGGCGGTCGGGTCGACCAGCACGGTCAGCGTCGCGATGACGTCGGACACCTCCGGGACGGCGAGCAGCCCGCCCAGGCCGACGACCTCGACCGGCACGCCCCGCTCGCGCAGCGCGGTGGCGATGCCGTGGAACTGCTTGCGCGCCCGGGCCAGCACCGCGATCGTCGGCCGCTTCGCGACGTCGGTGTGCCAGCACCCGGCCAGCCGGTCGGCCAGCGCCTGCGTCTCCTCGGCCACGGTGTCGTAGAGGCCGACCTCGACCGTGCCGGCGCCCGCGGTGGGTGCGGCGGTGAGGTCGGGCAGCGGCTCGGCCGGCTCGGGCAGCATCCCGGCGACGGCGTTGGCCACCGCCAGCACCGCCCGGTCGTTGCGCCAGCTGGTGGCCAGCGTGAGCCGCTCGGCCCGGGCGCCGTCCCGGCCGGGGAAGGTGCGGGGGAACCGCTCGATGGTGCCGGCCGAGGCGCCGCGCCAGCCGTAGATCGACTGCCGCGGGTCGCCGACGGCGAGCACCGGGTGGCCGGTCGCGCCGCCGAACAGCGCCTCGAGCATGCGCAGCTGCCCGACGCTGGTGTCCTGGTACTCGTCGAGCAGGACCACCTGCCAGCGGGCCCGCTCGCGGCGGCCGACCTCGGGCGCGGCGACGGCGATCCGGGCCGCGTACGCGACCTGGTCGGCGTAGTCGATGGCGCCGGCGGCCCGCTTGCGCGCCTGGAAGCCCTCGACCAGCGGCAGCAGCGCGGCGCGTGCCCGCTGCCGCTCGATCACCTTCTGCACGTCGGCGTAGACGCCGCGCTTGCGCGGGGCGTCGGCGTACCCGCGCACCCGCCGCTCGAAGTGCTCGGTCCACGCCCGCAGCTGGGCCGGGGAGACGTCGTGCTCGCCGAGCTCGGCGGCCAGCGCCAGCACGTCCTCGACGGTGGTGAGCAGGCTGAGCGGGACGTCGGACATGTCGCCGGTGTAGGCGCCGGCGACCGCCGCGGCCTGCCCCCAGCACATGGCCGGGCCGAGCACGCCGGCGCCGGGCTCGATGCCGATGCGCAGGCCGTGCTCGGCGACCAGCGAGGCGGCGTAGCCGTGGTAGGTGGACACCGTCGGCAGGGCCAGCGCCAGCCGCTCGCGCAGGTCGGGCTCGGTGTCGGGGTGCCGGGCCAGCGCGCCCAGCCGCAGCCGCACGCGCTCGTTGAGCTCGCTGGCCGCCTTGCGGGTGAACGTGAGGCCGAGGATCGCCTCGGGCTCCACCACCCGGTTGGCCACCAGCCACGCGACCCGCGCGGCCATCGTCTCGGTCTTGCCGGACCCGGCGCCGGCGACCACGACCAGCGGCCGGTCGGCCGGCGCGGCGACCACGCGGGCCTGCTCGTCGGACGGCGCGTAGGACAGCCCGCACCGGGCGGCCACCTCGGCCGGGGTGAGCACCCGACGCTCGGGCTCCGGCGGCTCCTCGGCGAAGAGGTCGTCGAACGACAGCTGATCGAGGCTCACCTGGTCACCTGGCCGCCGCGCTCGTGCAGCGGGCAGCTGCGCCGCGACGGGCAGCGGTCGCAGCCGCTGCCGGTGCGCACCTCGAAGGTGCCGGCCCCCATGCCCTCGCCGACGGTGGCCAGCAGCTCGCCGGCCCACGTCTCGAGCACCGGGACGTCGGCCGGCAGCGGGTCCTGCGCCTGCTCCTTGGCGGCCCGGCCCGAGCCGATCTGCAGCAGCGCCGCGCCGCCGGCCTCGGTGCCGTGCTCGACGAACGCGCCGGAGGCGATCGCCGCCTGGTAGGCGGCCAGCTGCCCGTGCTCGGCCAGCTCGTCGGCCGACGGCGTCGACTTGCCGGTCTTGAGGTCGACGACGAACAGCCGCCCCTCGGCGTCGCGCTCGAGCCGGTCGACCTGACCGCTGATCCGCGCCCGGCCGACCTGCACGGAGAAGTCGGCCTCGGCGGCCACCAGCTCGCGGGAGTTGCGGCCGTGCCAGGCGACGAACCGGTCGAGCATGTCGTGCGCGGAGGCCCGCTGCCGCTGGTCGGCCCACCCGGGGCCCAGGTCGAGCTCGTCGAGCTCGGCGTCGAGGGCGGCGCCGGCATCCTCGGCCGGCAGGCCCTCGGCGACGCGCTGGGCCACCTCGTGCACCGCCGTGCCGACGGTGCGGGTGGTGTCGGGCGCGGGCTCGGCCCCGACCGCGCCGAGCACCCAGCGCAGCGGGCACTTGCGGAACCCCTCGATCGCCGACGGGCGCACCCGCACCGGCTGGTCGGGGTCGACGAGCGGTGCGTCGTCGGACAGCGCGGCCAGGCCCCACCACGTCGACGGGTCGGCGCCCGGCACGCCCTCGTCGGCCAGCCGGCGCAGCACCGAGGCCGCGGTCGACCGGCGGGCGACCGGCGTCTGCGGGTCGGCGAGCGCGCGGCGCAGGGTCGCGACCAGCGCGGGCAGGGTCAGTGAGCGCGGCAGCTCGGTGGGCGTGCGGCCCTCCTCCGGCGGCGGTTCGACCAGGTCGAGGAACCGCGAGGGGGCGGCGCCGGCGTCGGGGCCGTCGACGGCGCCCTGCACCGCGCTGACCACCAGCCGCCGGCGGGCGCGGGTGCAGGCGACGTAGAACAGCCGCCGCTCCTCGGCGAGGGCGAGCGTGCGCCGGTCGACCCGGGCGCCGTCGACGCCGGACGCGCGCTCGACGAGGTCCTCGGCGGCCAGCAGCGTCGTCCGGTCGCGCAGGTCGGGCCAGACGCCCTCCTGCACGCCGGCGACGCACACGAGGTCCCACTCCAGGCCCTTGGAGGCGTGCGCGGTGAGCAGCCGGACCGTCTCGGTCTGGACCGCCCGGGTCGCCCCGGTGTCGCCGGGCAGCTCCTGGGCGGAGAGGTGGTCGAGGAAGGCGCGGGGGTCGGCCGAGGGCAGCCGGTCGACGAACCCGGCGGCGGCGTCGAACAGCGCAACGACGGCGTCGAGATCGCGGTCGGCCACCGCGCCCGAGGTGCCGCCGGCGGCCGACAGCCGCGCCCACCGGCCGGCCAGCCCGCTGCGCTGCCACATCGCCCACAGCACGTCCTCGACGGTGCCGCCGCCGGCCAGGGCGATGCGCCCGGCGGTGAGGACGGCGGAGACGCGCAGCGCCGGCCGGGCGACGTGCTCGGGCAGCTCGTCGAGCAGCGTGTCGTCGGCCAGCGCGGTGGCCAGCGGGGCGCCCCGCTCGGCCGGGTCGACCCCGCGCGTGTTCAGCACGATCCGGACGGCGCGCCGCAGCCGGCGCAGGTCGAGCACGGTGGCCGCGCCCAGCGGCGAGGTGAGCAGCGCCTCCGCGGCCGTCTCGTCGAGGCCGACCGGCTCGGTGCCGCGGGGGGTGGCCGGCAGCAGCGCCGACACCGCGGAGAGGAAGGGCGCCACGGCCGGCTGCGCGGCCAGCGGCAGGTCGTCGGAGGACACCGCCACCGGCACGCCCGCCTGCGCCAGCGCCCGGCGCAGCGGCCCGAACGCGACGGCGCTGCGCACCACGACCGCCATCTCCGACCACGGCACGCCCTCGAGCAGGTGCGCCCGGCGCAGCCGGTCGGCCAGGTAGGCGGCCTCGACCGCGGCCGAGCCGAACACGTGCACCTCGGCCGACCCCGGCGGCGTGCCCTCCCCGGGCGCCAGCCGCCGGTGCTCCCACGGGCCGGGCAGGCCCTCGGCGACCCGGCGGCTGATCCGCAGCAGCTCCTCGCCCGAGCGGCGGCAGACGCCGAGGGAGTGCCGTTCGGCGGGGCGGCCGTCGAGGTGGCGGAAGCGCTCCGGGAACTCGACGATGCCGCGCGGCTCGGCGCCGCGGAAGGCGTAGATCGCCTGGTCCGGGTCGCCGACGGCGACGAGGTTGCCGCCACCCCCGGCCAGCAGCTCGAGCAGCTCGACCTGCGCGGGGTCGGTGTCCTGGTACTCGTCGACGAACAGCCACCGGGCGCGCTCGCGCTCCTGCCGGAGCAGCTCGGGGTCGCCGGCCAGCTCGTCGATGGCCGCCCGCACCAGCTCCGCCTGGTCGTAGCCCGAGGCGTCACCGCGGGCGACGGTGGCGAAGGAGGTGACCTGCTCGTACTGCTGCTGGAACGCCGCGGCGTGCGCCCAGTGCTCGTGACCGAGCTCCCGCCCCCACGCGACCAGCTGCGCGGCGTCGACCCCGCGCTCGGTGGCCCGGAGGAGGAACTCCCGCAGCTCGCTGCGGAACCCGTTGGTGGCCAGCGCCGGCGCCAGCTCGGCGGGCCAGCGGACGGCGCCCTCCTCCTCGACGTCGCCGCGCAGCAGCTCGGCGACGACGGCGTCCTGCTCGGCGGCGGTGAGCAGCCGCGGTGCCGGCTCGCCGCGCAGCACGGCGGCGCGGCGGAGCACCCCGTAGGCGTAGGAGTGGAAGGTGCGGGCCAGCGGCTCGCGGATCGTCCGCGCCACCCGGGCGGTCACCCGCGTGCGCAGCTCGGCGGCGGCCTTGCGGCTGAACGTCAGGACGAGGATCTGCTCGGGGTCGACGCCGTCCTCGATGCGGGTGGCGACCGCCTCGACGATCGTCGTCGTCTTGCCCGTGCCCGGGCCGGCGAGCACCAGCAGCGGGCCGCCCGGGTGGTCGACCACGGCCCGCTGGGTGGGGTCGAGCACCGGCGCGCCCGCGCGGACCGGCTCCCCCGTCACCAGCCGGTAGACCGGTGCGGCACCCCCGTGCGGCGCGGGGTCCAGGAGGTGTCCGCGCACTGCCACGCCTGCGATGGAAGCACGGCGCCCCGACACGACCGCGCAGCCTGTGACCGGTGTGGCGCACGAGGCGGGCCCGGCGAAGGTCACGTTTCGGTCTCGGTGTCACCCGTCGGACCCCGCGGCGGGCGTGTTCGCCAGTGTCGGCACCGACGGGAGGGGGCGGCGTGCGGGACGACGACGCGACCTTCGAGGCGTTCGTCGCCGAGCGCTCGCCGGCGCTGTTGCGCACCGCGGTCCTGCTCACCCACGACCGCGGGCACGCCGAGGACCTGCTGCAGGCGGCGCTGGTCAAGACCTACCGGCACTGGCGGCGGGTGAGCGAGCGCGGCGACCCCTACGCCTACGTCCGGCGGGTGCTGGTCACCACGGCCGCCGGTTGGCGGCGGCGCCGCGTCGTCCAGGAGATCGTCGACCTGCCGCCCGGGGACCGGGCCGACGACCGGCCGTCGTCCGACCTGGCCGACCGCGACGAGCTGACCCGGGCGCTGGCGACGCTGCCGCCGCGGATGCGGGCGGTGCTGGTGCTGCGCTTCTGGGAGGACCTGTCCGAGGCCGGCACCGCGGCCGCCCTCGGCTGCTCGGTGAACACGGTGAAGACCCAGACGGCGCGCGGCCTGGCCCGGCTGCGGGCGCTGCTCGGGGACCCGACGTACGCGAACGGAGGCCGCTGAGGCATGGACGTCGAGCAGCTGCTGCGCAGCAACTTCGCCGACCGCGCCGGCCGCGTCGACGGACCCCCGCCCGACCTGCACGCGACCGTCGTCGCCGGCGCGCGCCGCCGGCACCGCCGGGTGGTGGCCGGGGGCGCTGCGCTCGCCGTCGCCGTCGTCGTGGCGGTGTCGGTGCCCCTGCTGCGGCACCCGTCGGAGGGGACGGTGACCCCGGAGGCCGCCGCGCCGACGGCCGCCGGCTCCCCGGGCGCGACGCGCGGGTCGCTGGCCGGCGACCTGGCCCTGCTCGACGAGATCCGCCGGCTGAGCTGGGACACGGGGATGCCGTCCGACCCTGGCGCGCCGGTCGACCCGCCGCTGCCCTCGCGACGGGTGCTGTTCGCCGGTGAGGTGCCGGACGGGCAGGTGTGGGCGCTCGTGCAGGGGACGTTCCGGGATCGCCCGTACGTGGCCTGGTTCGGCGACCCGGAGCCCTCGGACGGCCTGGAGTTCTCGCTGCTGGACGGCCCGGACGTGCTGCGGCCCGACACCGCGGTGGCCCTGCTGGACCGCGCCGGGAACGCCGGACCGCTGGTGGCCATCGCCCGGGACGGCGACGAGCTGCGGGTCGGCGTCGTCCCGCCCGGGACGCCGGACGACGAGCCGGTCACGTCCTGGGAGCTGCCGACCGAGGACGGCGTCGGCATGGCCCGGATCGACCGCCAGGGCGGCGACGGCCTGCTGCGCCTGGAGGTGCACCGCGACGGCGCGCTCGCCCACACGGTCCCGGTGGACGAGTTCGACTCCTCGACGCTCGAGGAGCAGGACCTCGACGGCGACTGAGTGGCCTCAGACGGGGAGGGACTCCTGCAGCGCCGCCTCCCGCATCAGGTCGGCGGCCGTGGTGAGCCAGCCGGCGACGAGGAGCAGCGGGAAGGCCGCCTCCACGTCCAGGGACGCCGTCCCGGCGGACAGCCCCGCCTGGGCCACCGCCCTGCACGCCATGGTGTTCATGTCCCCAGCGTCGGTAGCCCGGCCGCCGATCTGAAGGACTTGGGACGAAGGTTTCCGCAGTGGTAACACGGCTCAGTCGGGCCAGCCCACCGCGCGCAGGTCCACGCGCCCGTCGAGAGCGGGCACGCCCTCGGCGGCCAGCAGCTCCAGCTGGCGGGCGCGCACCGGCTCGGCGGCGGTGCCGTCGGCGCGCAGCACCCGCCACCACGGCACCGCCCCGCCGCCGGCCGACAGAGCCCGCGCCACCCGGCGCGGACCGACGCCGACCAGCCGGCCGACCGCCCCGTAGGTGCTCACCCGGCCGGGCGGGATCCGCTCGACGACGTCGAACACCGCCTCGTCGACGTCCAGCCCGGCCGCGTCCACCGCCGCTACAGCGGCCGGCGGCCGAACCGGGCGAGCAGGCGCTGCTGCGGCGACGCCGTGGCGGAGACGTCCAGCGGCGGGTCGAACAGGCCGGGGACGCCGTCCTCGGGGATGGCCTCCCCGATCAGCAGCGCCGCGGTGACCAGCTGGCCGTCGAGGTCGGTGTCGCCGTCGGTCGCCCGCGCCAGGTCCCAGGCGTGCACGGTGAGGTCGGCGATCAGCTCGAGGATGTACTGCGTGGCCGGCGTGGGGCCGCGCTCGAGGTGGACGGTGCGCACGAGGGCGTCGTCCTCGGCGAACGCCGACAGGGCGTTGTCGGCCGCCGACTCCCAGCCGGTCATCGGGTCGGCGCCGAGCAGGTCGCTGGTCGCGTCGGGGAAACGGCCCTCGGCGTACGGCTCGCCGGCCACCAGGGGCGGCACCCAGAGCATCTCGGTGACCAGATGCGCCACGAGGTCGGCGACGGTCCACTCGGGCAGCGCCTCGTCCTCCCACTGGTCGGGATCGACGGCGTCCACCCGGTCGGTGAAGGACGCCTGGGCGCGCTGGAAGAGTTCGAGCAGCTCGGTGGGTGCGATCTCGGCCATGGGCGCCAGTACACAACGCGAGGGCCCGGCCCGCCTCCGCTGGGGGGAGGCGGGCCGGGCCCGGCGACGTGCTGGAACGGCCTCGTCCCCGGGCCCCGCGGCGCGCGAAGCGTGTCGGGGGGAGGGACGAGGTCCTTTCAGTACGTAGGAAGGGTCTTGTCGATGCGCGTCGCCCAGGCGGTCACGCCGCCCTGCACGTGCACGGCGTCCTTGAAGCCGGCGTTCTTCACCGCGGCGAGCACCTCGGCGGAGCGGACACCGGTCTTGCAGTGCAGCACGATCGGCTTGTCGTTCGGCAGCTGCGCGAGCGCCCGGCCGGAGAGGATCTCGTCCTTGGGGATGAGCGTCGCGCCCGGGATGGACACGATCTCGTACTCGTTCTTCTCGCGGACGTCGATCAGCTCGAAGTCCTTGCCGGCGTCCATCATGTCCTTGAGCTCGTCGACGGTGATCGTCGAGCCGGCGGCCGCCTCCTGGGCCTCCACCGACACGACGCCGCAGAACGCCTCGTAGTCGATGAGGCCGGTGATCGGCTCCGCCTCGGGGTCCTTGCGCAACTTGATCGTGCGGAAGGTCATCTCCAGGGCGTCGTAGACCATGAGCCGGCCGAGCAGGGTCTCGCCGATGCCGGTGATGAGCTTGACCGCCTCGGTGGCCTGGATCGCGCCGATCGTCGCGCAGAGCACGCCGAGCACGCCGCCCTCGGCGCAGCTGGGGACCATCCCGGGCGGCGGGGGCACCGGGTAGAGGTCGCGGTAGTTCGGCCCGTGGTCGTTCCAGAAGACCGAGACCTGACCGTCGAAGCGGTAGATCGAGCCCCAGACGTAGGGCTTGCCGAGCAGCACGCAGGCGTCGTTGACCAGGTAGCGCGTGGCGAAGTTGTCGGTGCCGTCGACGATGAGGTCGTACTGGCTGAAGATCTCCAGCACGTTGTCGCTGTCCAGCCGCGTCTCGTGCAGCCGGACGTCGACGAGCGGGTTGATCTCCTTGATGGAGTCCCGCGCGCTCTCCGCCTTGGACCGGCCGACGTCGGACTGGCCGTGGATGATCTGGCGCTGCAGGTTCGACTCGTCGACGACGTCGAACTCGACGATGCCGAGCGTGCCCACGCCCGCGGCGGCCAGGTACATGAGCACCGGGGAACCCAGCCCGCCCGCACCGACGGCCAGCACCTTGGCGTTCTTCAGGCGCTTCTGCCCGTCCATCCCGACGTCCGGGATGATCAGGTGGCGGCTGTACCGGCGGACCTCGTCGATCGACAGATCGGCGGCGGGTTCCACCAGGGGTGGCAGGGACACGATCGCTCCTCGGGTTCGCGGACAGCGGCTCGCGGCCGCGTGTTCGTGCGCATAACAGCGTGGCAGGCGCGCCTGTTCCCCCCGCACGGACGTGGTGGAGCTCTCAGCCGCGCAGGTCCCGGCGGGCGTACCCGGCCAGGCCGGCGGCGGCGAGCAGCACCGCGACGGCGCACGTGCCGACGGCGCCGGCGAGGTCCGCCGGGACCGCCGGGACCGGGGCCACGTGGGCGAAGGGCGACCACCAGCGCACGGCGTCCGGCCAGTCGAAGGTGTCGGCCAGGACCAGCAGCAGGTAGCCGCCGGCGGCGGGCAGCGTGCCGAGCGGCAGCACCGCCGCCGGCGCCCAGCCGAGCGCGGTCAGCGCGGCGCCCAGGCAGAGCAGGGCGATCGGGACGATGTTGAGGGCGCCGGCCAGCGCGCTGCCCGGCCCCAGCCCGGCGCCGACCGCCGTCGCGCCGAGGAAGGCGGCCAGGCCGGCGACCGAGGCGAGCAGGACGACGCCCACCGCGACCGCCACCGCCTCGGTGACCGCCCACCGCGTGCGCGGGACGGGCCGGCCGAACAGCAGCGCGAACCGCCCCGCGGTCTCGTCGTGGGCGGTCGCCGCCACCCGGGCCGCGGCGAAGGCGCCCACCGGCACGGCGAGCAGGGTGAACAGCGCCGAGACGTAGCCCTCCACCGAACCGAGCTGGGGGAACCCGGCCTGCGCGGCGAGCCGGGCGAACACCGGGTTGTCCCGCAGGAAGTCGACCATCGCCGTCGTCAGGACGCCGATGAGCACGAAGTAGGCCCCGACGCCCGCACCCCAGCCCAGCAGTGCCCGGCGGGTGCGGTGCACGGCGAGGCCCGGCAGCGAGCGCAGCAGCCGGCTGGGCGCGACCCGCCGGTCCCGGCCGCGCGATCGGCCGCTGCCGACGTCGCGCCCGTGGGCCAGCACGCCGGCGGCCAGCACGGACAGCGCCACCAGGACCGCGAGCGCGGCGAGCCCCAGCGGGTCGTCCTCGGCGAAGGGGGCGACCTCCTCCAGCAGCCCGAAGGGCGTGAGCCACCGCAGCCACAGCAGCGCCGGGACGCCGTCGGCGACCATCCGCGCGAGCAGGCCGCCGAGCAGGACCGCCACGGCCAGGCCGGAGGCCGAGCGGCGGTCGGCGAACACCTGGGCGGCGAGGACGCCGAGGGCGGCGCCCGTCGCGCCGGTGCCCGCGACGACGGCGCCGAAGAGCACCGCGCCGAGGGTGCCGGCACCGGTGACCAGCAGCCCGAGGGCGGCGGTGGCCCCCGGCACCGCGGCGGCGACGACGAGGACGGCGAGCTGACGGCTCACGAGCGTGCGCAGCGTGAGGCGGCCGGCGAGCAGCAGGTCCGCCCGTCCCGCCTCCTCCTCGCCGCGGGTGACCCGGGTCGCGGTGAGCGCGGCCCAGATCCCGACGAGGACGCAGAGCACGGTGCCGGTGCGCCAGACGGTGAACCCGCCGGGGTCGTCGAGCGCGACGGGCGCCCCGAACAGGGTGCGGATCGCCGGGTTCCCGGCGAGGGCGGCCACCGAGTCGCCGGTCAGGGCGCCGGCGACCCCGCGGTACTGCACCACCACGATCGCGGGCAGGGCACCTGTGAGGACGGCGACGACCGCCGTCCCCCGGCGGACCTGCCGGACGACCGCACGGGAGACCGGGCCGCCGGCCGGCCGCAGCGGCCGGCCGGTCGCCGGGCGGACGGTCGTCGCCGTCACGCCGGCACCTCGCCGTAGTAGTCGAGGAAGATCTCCTCGAGCGAGGGCTCGCGGACGTCGATGCGCTGCACGTCGGCCTCCCCCAGCGCGCGCAGCACCGGACCGGGCGGCCCGGTCAGCGACAGCGCCAGCCGGCGGTCGGAGAGGCGGCGGAGGTCGGTGACCCCGGGCAGCTCGGCCAGGTGCGCGAGCTCCGCCAGCGGAGAGGCGAGGTCGACGACCACCTCCGACCGGCGCAGCCGGCGCAGGTCCTCCAGGCCGGCCACCTCGGCGAGCCGGCCGCTGCGCACGATCCCCACGCGGGTGCAGACTGCCTCCACCTCGGCCAGGTGGTGCGAGCTGAGGAACACCGTCCGGCCCTGCTCGGCGGCCTCGGCGATGCAGCGCCGGAACTCGCGCTCCACCAGCGGGTCGAGCCCGCTGGTCGGCTCGTCGAGGACGAGCAGCGAGGCCCGGGTGGCGAAGGCGGCGACGAGCGCGACCTTCTGCCGGTTGCCGGTGGAGTAGGTGCGGGCCCGGCGACCCGGGTCGAGGTCGAAGCGCTGCACCAGCTCGTCCCGGTGGGCCAGGTCGGTACCCGGGCCGACGCCGGCGAGCAGGTCCAGGCACTCCTGGCCGGTCATCGCCGGCCACAGCGCGACGTCCGCCGGCACGTAGGCGAGGTGCCGGTGCGCGCGCTCCACGTCGGCCCCCGGCACGTCGAAGATCCGGGCGGTGCCGCGGGTGGGCCGCAGCAGGCCGAGCAGCAGGCGGATCGTCGTCGACTTCCCGGCCCCGTTGGGTCCGAGGAAGCCGAACACCTCACCCGCCGGGACGGTCAGGGACAGGTCCTCCAGCGCCACCGTGGCGCCGAAGTGCTTCGTCAGCCCCTCGGCGCGCAGCGCGGGGACGGCAGGCGGGACGGTGGCCATGGCGGGGGCCCTTCGATCGCAGTCCGGTTCCGACTGCCGACCAGGCTTCCCGGCGCACCTGGGGAGACCGTAGCGCCCGACGCCCCGTCCCGGGAGAGGCTTAGGGGTACGGCCAGGCGTTGCGGACGCAGCCGTCGAGGCCGAGCGTCTGCTGCTGCATGACCGGCGCGACCGCGCCCGGGGCGGGGCACTCCTCGTGCCCGTGGCCGAGGGCGTGGCCGACCTCGTGGTTGACCACGTACTGCCGGTAGGTCGCGATGTCGCCCTCGTAGTGGGGGACGGCGGTGGCCCAGCGGGCCAGGTTGATGACGGCGCGCTCGCCGTAGCGGCAGGAGGTGTAGCCGCCGGTGCCGACGCCCGGGCAGTAGCGCTCCATGTTGCCGGGGCTGACGAGCGTCACCTTGAACTCGTACTGGCCGGCCGCGGCGTCGGCGGCGCCGACCCGCTGGAACGCCATCCGCCCGCCGCTGCCCCACGACCGGGGGTCGCCGAGCGTGGCCTCGACCGCCTGGGCGAACGGGACGCCGTCGACGCCGATGCCGTCCTCGACCTCGACGACGAAGCGCTGCACCGGGCCGGTGCCGTAGACCTGCGACGACCCGTCGACGACCGTCACGGTGCCGGCGCCCTGCTCCACGTACGGCGCCGCCGCCGGGGCCGGGACGGTCTCGGTCGGACCGGCGTCACCGGCGGCCGGCGGCGTCTCCCCCACCGGCGCCGTCGGCTCCGCGGTCGCGGACGGCGCGGCGGAACCCGACGCGGACCCCGACGCGGACCCCGAGGCGGACGTCACCGCCGCGCCGGACGACGCGGTCGTCGACGTCCCGGTCAGCACGATGTCGACCAGGGTGGCCAGGGTCGCGATCGTGAGCAGCGGGATCGCGTAGGCGCGCCAGCCCCAGCGCGCGACGAAGCGGCGCACCCGCCCCGGCGGCGGCGCCGGCCGCTCGCGGGCCGGCCCACGGCGGGTCCGCGGCGGCGGGGCCGGACGCTCCCGCCGGACCGCGGGGACGGCGGGGCTGGTCGTGGGGCCGGCCGGCCGGGCCGCCGACGGCGGGACCGGTGGGCGACCGCGGGGCGCGGCGCGCGGCACCGGCGGCGGACCGGGTCGGCGTCTGGGGGCCGACGGACGGCCCGGAGGGGCGTCCGCCGGAGTCACCCGGCCAGAATGTCACGCAGCGTGGTGCTCGTGCGACAGGTCGACACGTCGGCACGCCGCCGGTCACGCCCGATCGGCGATCTCCTCCACCAGCCCCAGCACGGCCCGCGCGGTCGGTTCCGGCGCCTCCAGCATCGCCACGTGGCCGACGCCCTCGAGGACCAGCAGCCGGGCGTCGGGCAGCGTCGTCGCCAGCCGGGGCGCGAGCCGCGGGTCGACCAGCCGGTCGCGGTCGCCCCACACGACCAGCGTCGGCGTGCTCAGCCGGGCGGCGATCCGCCAGGCGGCGTTGACGCGCAGGTACGAGGTGATCAGCCCGCGCATGCTCCGCACCAGCGCCCGGTCGGCCCACGGCTGGCCGGCGCGGTCGCGCATCTCCTGGACCGCCTCGTCGATCCGCTCGCGCGGCACCCGCTTCGGGTCGCCGAAGCACATCTCGACCATCCCCCGCACGTGCTGCTCGGGCGCGATGCCGGACATCCGCTTCTCGGCCAGCCCGGCGACGCCGGGCACCAGCAGGAGCAGCAGCTGCTTGCTGAAAGCCGGCGGGACCCGGTACACGGGCATGGCCGGGGAGACCAGCGTCAGCGAGGCGACCAGGCCGGGACGGCGGCCGGCGACCAGCAGCGCCACCAGCCCACCCAGGGAGTTGCCGAGCAGGTGCACCGGCCGCCCCTGCCCCTCCCCCGGCCGGGCGACGATGTGCTCGAGCAGCTCGACGACGGCGCGCACGTGGCCCCGCACGGTGTAGCGGTGCCGCCGCGGCGGCTGCGAGCGCCCGAAGCCCGGCAGGTCGAGGGCCCAGCCGTCGAACCGGACCCGCAGCAGCGCGGCCAGGTCGGTCCAGTTGGTCGAGGCGCCGCCGAGGCCGTGCACGTACAGCGCCCGCTCGCGCGGCGCCCCCTCGGCCGGCCCCTCGACGGGCCCGCTCCACGGGGTGCGGCGGACGAACAGCCCACCGATCTCCTCCCCCGGCCACGGCGGCGGGACGGCGTCGATGGACGGCAGCGGCACCTTGGAGGGGGACACGGGCAGGGGCGGGGGCACCCGATCGACGGTAGAGCGACCGAACTGCCTTCCGCCCGTCCGGCCCGGCCCCTAGCCTTCGCGCAATTTCGACGCGAGGCAGGGCGCATGGCGTTCCAGCACGGGGGGCGGGCCGGGGGCGGTCCGGAGGCCGACCTCGGGATCCCCGGGCTCGGCCCGGGGGTCGCCGACGGCGCCACCACGGCGGGGACGGTGTTCCGCGCCACCACGGCGGAGGGGCGGCCGGTGCGCGTCACGGTCGGTGCGGCCGGCCTCGACGACGTCGCCGTGCTGCGGTTCCGGTCCGACGCGCGGACCCTGGAGCAGCTCGGCCACCCCGCCCTCGCCCGCCTGGTGAGCTCGGGGCTGACCGCGGACCGCCGTCCCTACCTGGTCGCGGCGAGCACCGGGAGCGCCACCGTCGCGGAGACGGTGACCGCGGCCGGCCCCGCCCCGTGGGCCCAGGCGCTCGTCCTGGGCGTCCACCTGGCGGACGCGCTCGCCGCGCTGCACGACGCCGGCCTGGTCCACGGGGCGTTCGGCCCGCACTGCGTCGAGCTGCCGTCCGCGGAGCGGCCGCTCGTGTTCGGCGTGGCGCTGCCGCGGGCGGCGGACGGGACCGCGGCACCCGCCCCGACGGCGCTGGAGGAGCCGCACGTGCCCCCGGAGCGCCTCGACGGCGCCGCTCCCGCGCCGGCGGCCGACGTCTGGGCGCTCGGCTCGACGCTGTTCCTGCTGCTCACCGGCCGGGCGCCGTTCGAGGGGCCGGGCGGCCGCGGCGGGCTCGTCCGCCGCCTGCTCACCGAGCCCGTCCCGGATCTGCGCCGGGCCGGGGTCCCCGACGAGATCGCGGTCGTGGTCGGCGCCGCCACGGCGCGGCCGCCGGGTGACCGGCCGACCGCCGCCGACCTCGCCCGCCGCCTGCAGGAGGTGCAGCGCCGGCTGGGGGTGCCGGTCACGCCCCTCGGCACCGGCGGGCCACCCGGCGGCGGCGACGAACCGCAGCCCGCCCGGCCCCGCACCGGCCGGCGCCGGGTGGTGCTCGCCGCCGTCGCCGCGGTCGTGGTCGCCCTCGCCGCCGCGGCGCTGGTGGTCCTGCTCCCCGGCGGCGGGAGCAGCGACGCGACGACCGGTTCGAGCACCTCGACCAGCAGCGAGCCGCTCCCCTCGGCGGCCGACTACGCGGCGGCCGACCTGCAGGGCACGTGGCAGGACACCGACACCCCGCTGCTCAGCTGCCGCAACGTGGCCGACGGCTGCGCCTCCTCCGGGCAGCGCGTCCTGGAGTTCAGCGTGCTCTGCGACGACGCCGACTGCTACCTGGCCGTCTACCCCGACGCCGACTGGAGCCCGGCCCCGCTCGTCCGGGAGGGCCGCCGGAGCTCGGCGACCGGCACCGTCCCGGCGCAGTCGGCGCACACCTGCGCGGGAGCGCCGGTCGCGACCACCTGGCAGGTGGAGGTCTCGGTCGTCGGCGTCGAGCCGCAGGACGAGGGCTGGGTGGCCACCTCGCTCCGGGGCTCCTACTCCGAGACGAGCCCCGCCGGGGCGTGCGCCGGGGTCTCCGTCGAGTACGAGGTGGTGGCCAGCCGTGGCTGAGGCGACGGGGCGGCCGGCGCACCGGGCCGAGCGGTTCGGTCCCTACCGGCTCCAGCAGCTGCTCGGCCGGGGCGGCATGGGCGAGGTCTACCGCGCCTACGACACCGAGCACGACCGGGTCGTCGCCCTCAAGCTGCTCTCGCCGCTGCTGGCCGGCGACGACGGCTACCGGGAGCGGTTCCGCCGCGAGGCGCACATGGCCGCGCGGCTGTCCGAGCCGCACGTCGTGCCGATCCACCGGTTCGGCGAGTTCGAGGGCCGGCTGTACCTGGACATGCGCCTGGTGGAGGGCGACGACCTCGGCGCGGTCCTGGCCCGCGACGGCGCCCTGCCACCCGAACGCGCCGTCGCCGTCGTCGAGCAGGTCGCCGGCGCGCTCGACGCCGCCCACGCCGCCGGCCTCGTGCACCGCGACGTCAAGCCCTCGAACATCCTGCTGACCGGCTCGGGCAGCATCCCGTTCGCCTACCTGGTCGACTTCGGCATCGCCCGCTCGACCACCGACCAGACGGGTCCGGCGCTCACCTCCGTGGGCGCGGCCGTGGGGTCGTTCGACTACATGGCCCCCGAGCGCTTCCGCGAGGAGCCGGCCGACGGCCGGGTGGACGTGTACGCGCTCGCCTGCGTGCTCTTCGAGTGCCTGACCGGGCAGCGCCCGTTCCGCGGCGACGGGCTGGCGCCGCTCATGTACGCCCACCTGCACCTGCCGCCGCCGGCGCCGAGCCGGCAGCGCCCGGACGTGCCACCAGCGATGGACGAGGTCGTCGCCCGCGGCCTGGCCAAGGACCGGGAACAGCGCTACCCCACGGCCGGGGCGCTCGCCGCGGCGGCGCGCACGACGCTCGAGGAACCGCGGCCGGGGGTGCGCACCACCGATCCGGGCGGGGGTGCGGATCGGCCGCGCGCCGGCACGACCGTCGTCCGCCGGCCGGCCGGAGGCGGCGCGAGGCACGAGACCCCCGTCGGACCGCCGCCGGAGATCCCCCCTCGGGTCCGGCCGGCGGTCCCTCCCCCGCCCCGGCCCCCGCGGACGGGCGGACGGCGTCGCCGCACGGCGGTGCTGCTCTCCCTCGCCGCCGCGGTCGTCCTCGGCGCCCTGCTGGCCGGCTTCCTGGTGCTCCGCGACGACGACCCGGGGACGACGCAGGCCACGGAGCCCACGCGGACCACCGACGCGGGGCCGCCGACGGGCCGCGTCGCGCCGATCACCCCGGCGGCGGGCCTGGCGCAGGGGCTCCCCGCGGACTTCGCCCGGTCGGTCGTGCTGTCCCGCAGCTGGTCGCAGGACGCGGCGCCGATCACCGCCTGCGAGAACTTCACCGACGACTGCGCGCAGTCGCAGACGGCGTCGGTCTGGTTCCAGGTCACCTGCGCGAGCGCCTGCTCGGTCGAGCCCTTCCCCGGCAACGGCTACGGCGTGGCCACCCTCGGCGGGGACGGGACCACCTTCACCGCCTCCGGCACGACGCCGCCGCAGTACGCCTTCCTCTGCGACGGCCAGCCGGTGCCGACGACGTGGCAGCTGTCCTTCAGCGTCACCGAGGCCGAGTGGGACCCGGGCACGCGCGACCACGTGCCCACGCACGTGGTGGGGACGTGGCGGGAGACGGCCCCGGAGGGCGCCTGCCTCCCGCTGACCACCGCCTACGCCTTCGACATCACCTCCTGACCGGAACGAGGCTCCCCATGGACGATCCGCGGCACACGGGCCCGATCTCCGGCGGCCCGCCGGCCGTCCCCGGTGTCTCCGGGGCGGTGCCCCTCCGGCGGACCGGCTGGGGCGTCGTCCACCGGGGCACCCTCACGGCCGACGGGCGCCCGGTCGACGCGACCGTCTCCGACGCGCCGTTGTCGGGAGGCACCGCCGACGCGTTCGGCGTCGCGGTCGCCCTGCTGCGGGTGGCCGGACCGCACCCCGCGCTGCCGCCCCTCCTCGCCGGCGGGCTGACCCCCGACCGGCACGGCTACCTCGTGGTGCCCGCCTCGACGGGCGTCGACCTGCGGCAGTGGATCCGGGAGCGGGGCCCGCTGCCCGTGCGGGACGCCGTGACGGTGGCCGTCGCGGTCGCCGGAGCGCTGGGAGCGGCGCACGCGCGCGGGCTGGTGCACGGCGCGGTCGGTCCCGACGCCGTCCGCCTCGACGGCGGTCCTGCGGGCCCGACGGCGGTGCGGCTGGAGGACTTCGCCGTCCTGCCGGCCACGGCCGACACCCCCGAGGCCGGTGCCCGGCTCGACGAGCGGCTGGACTACCAGGCACCCGAGCTCTTCTACGACGACCGGCCGACGACCGCGGCCGACGTCTTCGCCCTCGGCAGCACGCTCTTCCTCGCCCTCACCGGCCGCGGCCCCTTCACCGCCGGCGACGGCATGTCGGCCGCCATGCGGCGGCTGCTCGCCGACCCGGTACCCGACCTGCGGCGCGAGGGGGTTCCCGGACCGGTCGCCGAGGCCGTCGAGCAGCTCACCGCCAAGCGGCCCGAGGCACGGCCGACCGCGGGACGGGCCGAGCAGCTGCTGCGCCAGCTGCTCGCGCCGCCCGCGGCACCGGCCGGCACGACCCGCGAGGTGCGGCTGCCCGCGCTGCCGCCACCGCCGACGACGGCGTCCGCCCCCGTCCCGGCAGCCGCGGCGGCGCCACCCGCCGCGCCCCCGCCGGTGCCACCGCCGGTGCCCACGGGCCCGACGTGGGGCGCCGCTCCGCCGTCCTTCCCGATGCCGGTGCCCCCGATGCCCCCGGTGCCGGCCGCCCCGCCGAGACGCACGGGCCGGGTCGTCGCCGTCGTGGCGTCGGCGGTGCTCGCCGTCGTCCTGGCGGTCGCGCTGGTCGCCTACGTCGCGCTCCAGGACGACGGGCCGGCCACGGGGACGGCGGCCGCCACGACCACGGCCACGAGCACGGCCGCCACTCCCACCGAGCGGACGACGACCCCGCGGGCCACGACCTCCAGGAGCACGTCGACCTCGACGTCGGCCGCCCCGCTCCCCGCCGACCCGGCGCTGCAGGGCCGGTGGGCGGGCACGGGCACGCTGACCGCCTGCGACGGCTTCTCGAACGCCTGCCCGCCGACGCTGCCCCTGGACATGTCGATCACCTGCCAGGCGACGCAGTGCACCCTCGCCGCGGTCGCCGGCTACAACCCGGCGGCGCTGCTGGGCGACCCGGCGGGGTACCGGTCCCGCGGCACGGTGCCGATCGGGTTGTCGCCGACGTGCGACGGCCGGCCGCTGTTCGCCGACTGGACGGTGACGTTCACGAGGCAGGGCGAGACCCTCGTGGGGACGTACACGGAGCTGACCCGGCAGTCCTTCGACTGCGGGCCCACCACGCAGGCCTGGGCCTTCACCCTGGGCCGTGCCTAGACCCGGCCTCGGTCCGGACCGCGCGGTCCCGGTGACCCGCCGGTAACATCTGCCGCGCCATGCAGAACCCCCGACAGGCGCCCGCCCCCGCCCGCCGCACGTCCCGCCTCCCCCGCGGCGCGCGGCGGATGCAGCTGCTCCAGGCCGCGCAGGACGTCTTCGTCGCGCAGGGCTTCCACGCCGCGGCGATGGACGACATCGCCGACCGGGCCGGCGTCAGCAAGCCGGTGCTCTACCAGCACTTCCCCGGCAAGCGGGAGCTGTACCTGGCGCTGCTGGAGACGCACGTCGACGAGCTGACCGAACGCGTGGCCCAGGCCATGGCCGACACCGAGGACAACCGGGCCCGGGTCGACGGCGCCGTCGGCGCCTACTTCGACTTCATCGACGCCGAGGGCGAGGCCTTCCGCCTGGTCTTCGAGTCCGACCTGCGCAACGACGACGACGTCCGCGCGGTGGTCGACCGCGGCACCCGGGCCTGCGTCGAGGCGATCGCCGAGGTGATCGCCGGCGACACCGGGTCCGACCCCGAGCGCGCGCTGCTGCTGGCCTCGGGGCTCACCGGCCTGGCCGAGACCAGCGCCCGCTGGTGGCTGCCCCGCAAGGGCACCGTCTCCCGCGACGAGGCCGTGGCTCTCATGTCCGCGCTGGCGTGGCGCGGCATCTCCGGCTTCCCGCGGGTCGACGGCCAGTGAAGGGTCCTCCTGCCCCCACCGCTCGCACGCTCGCGGCGGGACCCTGCAGGAGGGCCGACCTCGTTCGCTCTCGGCGCACCTCGGGGGTACGTCCCCGCCGCCGTGGCTGGGCTAGCGTGAGGACAGCCGCGCTACTCGAGGAGGCATCCGCCCCGTGGAAGTCAAGATCGGTGTCCAGCACTCCCCCCGGGAGCTGGTCGTCGACAGTCCGAAGACCCCCGACGAGATCGAGGCCGAGGTGTCGGCGGCCATGTCCGGCTCGACCAAGAACGGCCTGCTGACGCTGGTCGACGAGCGCGGGCGCCGCGTCGTCGTCCCGGTCGACCGCATCGCCTACGTCGAGATCGCCCAGGCCGACCAGCGGCGCGTGGGCTTCATCGCCGGCGCCTGAACGACCCGTCCCGTGCCCTTCGGCGCGGAGGCCGCCGGCCTCCCGCCGGAGGGCACGGTCGTCACGTGACGTCGACGACGGCGCGCCACCGCTCGCGCGGACCGGCGGTCTCGGCGACCAGCGCGGCGTAGAGGTCGGCGATCCGCTCCGCCGGGATGTCGCGGTCCGGCCCCACGAACCCCCGCACCGTCGCCGTCGCGACGTGCACCCCCTCCGGGGCCAGCGCCTCGGCCAGCACCAGCGCGAGCGCCCGGACCGCCGCCTTCTGCACGCCGAGGCCCGCGGCCTCCGCGTGCGGCCTGTCGGCCGCGCCGCCACCGGTGACGAGCACCGTGCCCGTCCCCCGCTCGCGCATCCCGGGCAGCACCGCGCGCACCGCCGTCTGCAGCCCGACGACGCCGATCGCGAGGTCGGCGGCCAGGTCCTCCGGCGCCAGCTCGGGCGCCCGGACGCGGCGCCGCCCGACGGCGTTGTAGAGCAGGACGTCCACCGGCCCGGCGTGCCGGACGAACCGGCCGATCGCCTCGGTGAGCGCGGCCGGGTCGCCGGCGTCGGCGGGCGCCCAGCCGGCGGTGACCCCCTCGGCCTGCAGCGACTCCCCCAGCCTGGTCAGCCGCTGACCGTCGCGGGCGACGAGCGCGACGTCGTAGCCGTCCGCCCCGAACCGGCGGGCCGTCGCGGCGCCGATCCCGGGTCCCGCGCCGACGACGACCAGGTGCGGCATGCCGACCTCCTCAGGGGTTGAGACCGAGGTTCTTCATCCGCGCGGTGTGCGCCGCGGTGATCCGCTCGATGAGCCGGCCGACGCCGGCCAGGTCACCGGTGCCGCGGACGATCAGCTCGGCCAGCTGGTCGCGCTCGGCGATGACCGACTGCGACTGCGACATCGCCTCCCCCACCAGGCGCCGTCCCCACAGGGCCAGCCGGCCGGCGACCGCCCGGTCGGCCTTGATCGC
The DNA here is from genome assembly GCF_054050275.1 of Geodermatophilus sp. SYSU D00691. Classification (NCBI taxonomy): domain Bacteria; kingdom Bacillati; phylum Actinomycetota; class Actinomycetes; order Geodermatophilales; family Geodermatophilaceae; genus Geodermatophilus; species Geodermatophilus sp. SYSU D00691. Next base: position 43,071 of record NZ_JBJGYZ010000025.1, on the reverse strand, counting down.
GGCGCGCACCTCGCGGACGGCGAAGTCGGCGTGGCCGGTGTCGGCGAGCACCTCGAGCACGAGCTCGCGGTCGGAGTCGGGCAGCAGGGCGGCGATCTCGCGGTAGAAGTCCGAGGCCAGCCCGTCGCCGACGTAGGCCTTGACCAGCCCCTCCAGCCAGGTGCTGGGGCGGGTGCGCTCGTGGAAGGTGTCCAGCGCCCCGACGAACGGCGCCATCGCCTGCGCGGGGTCGGCACCGAGCTCCTCGAGCCGCGCGGTGAGCCGGCCGTGGTGCGCGATCTCGGCGGCCGCCATCCGCGCGAGCGCCGCCCGGCCGTCGAGGGAGGGCGCCAGCCGGGCGTCCTCGGCCAGCCGGTCGAAGGCGATGAGCTCGGCGTACGCCAGCGCCCCGAGGAGGTCGACGACGGCGCGGTTGTCGACCTCGGTCACCGGTTCTCCCTTTCGAGTGTCACGAGCCACATCTGCCTCGCAGCGCGCAGAGGCTAACCGGTCGCTCCGCTAGCATGGGAATCGGCGAGCCACTCGGTTCGCTTGTGCACGTATCTGCGCGCTGACGAAGCCGAGCGACGCCCGACCCCGGGCGAGCCACCAGGGCCTTCCCGAGAGCCCGGTCCGCTGGCGGTGTCGGCGCTGGAACTGATCCCGCGACACCGAATCCGGGACAGGACCGGTCCGGCGGAATCCGCCGCGGGACCACCTGCCCCCAGCAGACCTGAGGCGAGAGCACTGACTTCCACCGACAACACCCCCACGGCCCCCGAGCTCGAGCACGCCGAGACCGGCGCCCCCGCTCCCGAGGCCATCGAGCAGACCGTCGAGCAGCTCGGCGGCGCCCCGGTCGAGGAGACCGCGCCGCTGTTCAGCGACTTCGACGTCCACCCCGACGTCGTCGCCGCGCTGGCCGAGGCCGGGATCACCCGCACCTTCGCCATCCAGGAGCTCACGCTCCCGCTGGCGCTGGGCGGGCACGACCTGATCGGCCAGGCGCGCACCGGCACCGGCAAGACCCTCGGCTTCGGCGTCCCGCTGCTGCAGCGGGTCGTCCCGCCGGCCGAGGGCGGCGACGGCGTGCCGCAGGCGCTGGTCGTCGTCCCCACCCGCGAGCTGTGCGTGCAGGTCGCCCGCGACCTGACCACCGCCGGCAGCAAGCGCGGCATCCGCGTGCAGGCCATCTACGGCGGGCGCGCGTTCGAGCCGCAGGTCTCGGCGCTGCAGGCCGGCGTCGAGGTCGTCGTCGGCACCCCCGGCCGGCTGCTCGACCTGGTCCAGCAGGGCCACCTGATCCTCGGCAAGGTCCGCGTCCTGGTCCTCGACGAGGCCGACGAGATGCTCGACCTGGGCTTCCTGCCCGACATCGAGCGGATCCTCGGCATGGTCCCGGCGCAGCGGCAGACGATGCTGTTCTCGGCCACCATGCCGGGCCCGATCGTCACCCTCTCCCGGTCGTTCATGACCCAGCCGACCCACATCCGGGCGCACGGCAACGACGAGGGCTCGACCGTCCCCCAGACGACCCAGTTCGTCTACCGGGCGCACAACCTCGACAAGCCCGAACTGCTCTCCCGCGTGCTGCAGGCCCGCGGCCGCGGCCTGGCCATGATCTTCTGCCGCACCAAGCGCACGGCGCAGAAGGTCGCCGACGAGCTCGTCGAGCGCGGCTTCGCCGCCGCGGCGGTGCACGGCGACCTCGGCCAGGGCGCCCGCGAGCAGGCGCTGCGCGCCTTCCGCAGCGGCAAGGTCGACGTCCTGGTCGCCACCGACGTCGCCGCCCGCGGCATCGACGTCACCGGCGTCACCCACGTCGTCAACTACCAGTGCCCCGAGGACGAGAAGACCTACGTGCACCGCATCGGCCGCACCGGCCGGGCGGGGGCGGACGGCGTCGCGGTCACCCTCGTCGACTGGGACGACGTCCCGCGCTGGCAGCTGATCAACAAGGCTCTCGACCTGTCGTTCGACGACCCGGCCGAGACGTACTCGACCTCCCCGTGGGTCTACACCGACCTCGACGTCCCCGAGACGGCCACCGGCCGGCTCCCCCGCGCCCAGCGCACCCGCGAGGGCCTGGACGCCGAGGAGCTCGAGGACCTCGGCGAGACCGGCCGGAAGAACCGCGGCGGCGATCGCGGCCCGGCCCGGGAGGACGCCGGCGAGCAGTCCGAGCGGCCGCGCAAGAGCCGTCCCCGCCGGCGCACGCGGGGCGGTGGGTCCGCCGCGGCGGCCGCCGGCGCCGACGAGGCCGCGCCGGCGCCGGTCGCCGCCTCCGCCGCCGCCGGTGAGGAGGGCGCCACGCCCAAGCCGCGGCGCCGTCGTCGCCGGGGCGGTGCCAACCGCGGCGGCGGCTCCGAGTCCGCCGCCTGATGAAGGACCCTGCTGCCCCCCACCGCTCGCACGCTCACGGTGGGCCACTGCAGCAGGGCCGTTCCATTCAGTCACGGCTGCGCCGCCCGCCGTTGCGGGTGTGGGTCTGGACGGCGGCCACCCTCGCGCTGGTCGTCGTCGCCACCCTGCTGTGGCGGGGCTCGGACGCCGCGGCGACCGACCGCTCGACCGCACCGAAGGCCGCCCTGCCCAGCGGGGCCCCGGCGGCTGAGCTGACCGAGGCCTGGTCGGTGCCCGCGGGCACGGCCCCCGACCAGGTGGTCGAGAGCTCCCGGGTGGTCGTCGGCGACGCGCACGGGCTGCGGGCGCTGGACCCGGCCACCGGGGAGACCGCCTGGCACTACACGCGCAGCAACGCACGGCTGTGCGACGCGACGGCCACCGACGGCGTCGTGGTCGCCGTGTTCCGCACCGAGCAGCGCTGCGACGAGGCGGTGGCGCTGCGCGCCGACACCGGCGTCTACGCCTGGACCCGCAACGTCGGCTTCGACCCCGACGTCACGCTGTCCAGCCGCGCCGCGGTGGTGCTGGCGACCGGCCGCGGCAGCGTCGTCGTCATCGACCCCATCGGCGACAACATCCGGTGGCGCTACACCCCCGACGACTGCCTGGTCGCCGGGGCGGTGCCCGGCTCGTCGGGCGTCGCCGTCCTGCTCCGCTGCGAGGGCGTCGCCGGCCTGCGCGTCCGGCTGATCGACAGCGCCGACGGCACCGCCGTGTGGACGGCGGACCTGCCGGCCGGCGACGGGTCCGACCCCGTCCTCGCCGCCGCCGACCGGGGCGTGACGGTCGTGGTCGGGGACGAGCTCCGGCTGCTGGCGGCCGCCGACGGCACCCCGGTGACGACGGTCGGGCTGCCCGCGGCGGGCGCCGACGAGCCCGCGCCGCTGGCCACGGAGGTCGGCGCGACCGTCCTGGTCTGGGCGCGCGGCACGCTGGTCGCCCTCGAGCCCGACGCCGGCCGGCTCGCCTGGCAGCAGCCGGCCCTCGGCCTGCCCACCAGCGAGCCGGTGCTCAAGGTCGGCCTGCCGCGCACCTCCCTGTTCGTGCCGGAGGACGGCGCCTTCGTCGAGCGCGAGCCCACCACCGGCGCGGAGCTGGGCCGCTCGGCGGTCGCCGACCTGCCCGTCGGCGGAACGAGCACCGTGGTCGGCGACGTGGTGGTGTACCGCCTGCCCGACGAGGTGCGCGCCTACCGCTGAGGGGGCGTGGGGTTCACTGAGGGCATGGTCCTGCCCGGTGGCTCCTCCGACGCCGTTCCGCTCGCGATCGCGCCCACCGACCTGCGCCAGCTCGCCGAGCACGACGCCGCGCACCGCACCTTCGCCGGGGGCGCCGGCCCGCTCGCCGCGCTCGACACCGGTCCCGCCGACGGTGCCACCGTCCTGCTCGTCGCCGGCTTCACCGGCACCAAGGAGGACTTCGCCCCGCTGCTGCGGCCGCTGTGCGGCGCCGGGTACCGGGTGGTCGCGCTCGACCAGCGCGGGCAGTACGAGTCGCCCGGCCCCGACGACCCCGACGCCTACACCGTCGCCGCGCTGGCCGAGGACGTGGTCGGGGTGGCCCGGGAGCTGCGCGCCGAGAACCCCGCACCGCTGCACCTGCTCGGGCACAGCTTCGGCGGGCTGGTCTGCCGCGGCGCCGTGCTCGCCGAGCCGGCGCTGTTCACCTCGCTGACGCTGCTGGGCTCGGGCCCGTCGAAGCTGGTCGGCCCGCGGGCGGTCGTCCTCGAGCACATGCGGCCGCTGCTGTCCGAGGGCGGCGTGCCCGCGGTGCACGAGGCGATGGAGCAGCTGGCCATGACCGACCCGAAGGCGCAGGCGGTGCCGGCGCCGACGCGGGCGTTCCTGTCCCAGCGGTTCCTGCGCAACTCCGCCGCCGGGCTGCGCGGCATGGCCGACGCGATGACCAGCGAGCCCGACCGCGTGGCGGAGCTGGCGGCGACCGGCGTGCCGGTGCTCGTGGCGCACGGGGTGGCCGACGACGCCTGGACGCCGGAGGCGCAGGCCGACATGGCGGTGCGGCTGGCCGCGCGGTACGAGGTCATCCCGGGGTCGATCCACTCCCCCGCCGTCGAGAACCCGGCGCGGACGCTCGAGATCCTGCTCGACTTCTGGGGCAGCGTCACCGCGTCCGGGGTACAGGCGGCCTCGTGAGCGACGACGACGCCGACGACCTGCTCGGGTTCTTCGGTCCCCAGAGCGTCACCTGGCGGGTGCACAGCGACCCGACCTTCTCCGTCGCCGGGCTGCGCGCCCTGCTGCTGCAGGCGCTGCACCCGGTCGCCATGGACGGCGTCGCGAGCAACACCGCGGCCCGCGAGGACCCGTGGCCGCGGCTGGTGCGCACCGCCGCCTACGTGGACACGCTGACGTTCGGCACCCGCCGGGAGGCGCTGCGCGCGGTGCGCCGGGTGCGGGGGATCCACCGGCGGCTCGGCGGCGTGGAGGGGACGACCGGGCGGGAGTACCGCGTCGACGACCCCGACCTGCTGCTGTGGGTGCACTGCTGCGAGGTCGACTCGCTGCTGTCGGTCGCCCGGCGCGGCGGCGTCCCGCTCACCGGCGACGACGCCGACCGCTACGTCGCCGAGCAGGTGACCGCCGCGGTGCTGGTCGGCGCGGCGGAGGCCGACGTCCCCGGGTCCGTGGCGGCGCTCGCCGCCTACTTCGACGTGATGCGGCCGTCGCTGGCGCTGACGCCGGCGGCGCGCGACGCCGCCCGGCTGGTGCTGCTGCCGCCGATGCCGGCGTGGGTGCGCTTCCTCACCCCGGCCCGGCCGGCGTGGGGCACCCTGGCCTCGCTCGCCTTCGCGTCGCTGCCCCGGTGGGCGCGGCGGACCTACTCGATGCCGGGGCTGGCGCTCACCGAGCCGGCGACGACCGCGGCGCTCAAGGCGTTCCGGCAGGCGACGCTGGCGCTGCCGCAGAACGCGCGGCGCTCGCCGATCGTGTGGGCCGGCTACGAGCGGGTGGCCGGCGCGGCCTGATCCAGCTGCTCGCGGGCGGCGGCCAGCACGGCCTCGCGCACCCGGTCCAGGCCCGCCGAGCGCAGCTTCCACTGCTGCCAGTGCAGGACGACGTCGACGGCGCCGTCCTCGTCGAGCACGGTGAGGTCGGCGCCGCGCACCTGCTGGTCGGGGAGCATCCCCCACCCGAGACCCAGCACCACCGCCGCCAGGTAGTCGGCGGACGCGGGCACGTAGTGGGCCGGCGGGTCGGCGTCGGGCGCCCGGCCGCGCAGGTAGCGGTGCTGCAGGTCGTCGCGCCGGTCGAAGACGACGACGGGCGCGGCACGCAGCGCCTCGGGCGTCGGCCCGTCGGGGAACCAGCGCCGCGCGAACCCCGGTGCGGCCATCGGCCGGTACCGCATGCCGCCGAGGCGGGTGACGGCGCAGCCGGGCACCGGGACGGCGTCGGTGGTGACGGCGGCCATCACGGTCCCGGAGCGCAGCAGCGCGCTGGTGTGCTCCTGGTCCTCGCGGTGCAGGTCGAAGACGTGCTCGCCGGCCAGCGGGGCGAGCGCGGGCAGGACCCAGGTGGCCATCGAGTCGGCGTTCACCGCGATCGGCAGGGTGGCCGGCCGGTCGGCGTGCTCGCCGCCGCCGAGCTCGCGCACGGCGTCGGCGGCGAGCAGCGCGACCTGCCGGGCCAGGCGCAGCACCGCCTGGCCGGACTCGGTGACCTGAACCGGCTTGGTGCGCACGAGCAGCACCCGGCCGGTGGCGACCTCGAGCGCGCGCAGCCGCTGGCTGACCGCCGACGGCGTGACGTGCAGCGCGCGGGCGGCCGCCTCGAGGGTGCCCGCGCGGACGGTGGCGTCGAGCGCGCGCAGCTGGGCCAGGTCGAGGTCCATGAAGCAACGCTAACGTTGGTGCAGAATTCTGAGCTGGACTGTCCGCGTGGGGCTTCCTAGCGTCGGAGGCGTGCTCGACGCCCAGGCCCTCGTCGCCGTCCTCTCCGGCCTCGCGCTGGGGCTGGGGCTGATCGTGGCGATCGGCGCGCAGAACGCCTTCGTGCTCCAGCAGGGGCTGCGGCTCGAGCACGTGACCGCCGTGGTGGCCGTGTGCGCGGTCTCCGACCTGGCGCTGATCGGGGCGGGGGTGCTCGGCGCAGGGGCGGCGCTGACCCGGGTGCCGTGGCTGGTGCCGGTGGTCTGCTTCGCGGGCGCGGCGTTCCTGATCGGCTACGGCGTCCTGGCGCTGCGGCGGGCCCTGCGGCCCGGGGCGCTGCTCCCCTCGGCCGCGGGCGCGCGCACCGGGCTGGCGGTCACCGTCGGCACCTGCCTGGCGCTGACCTGGCTGAACCCGCACGTCTACCTGGACACCGTGGTGCTGCTCGGCACGACGTCGGCGACCTACGGCGACCACCGGTGGGAGTTCGCCGCCGGGGCCGGCGTGGCGAGCCTGGCCTGGTTCGCCGGCCTCGGCTACGGCGCCCGGCTGCTGCGGCCGGTGTTCGCCCGGCCGGTCGCGTGGCGGGTGCTCGACGGCGCGATCGCCGTCGTCATGACCGCGCTCGGGGTGTCCCTCGCCGTGCGGGGGTTCGGCGGCTAGGCGTCGTCGTCGGCCAGGAAGCTCCAGGTCTCCCGCGGCGGGGTGGCCGCCTGCCCGGTCGGGCAGCTCGGGCGGAAGTTGCACCAGGCGCACTGCCGCCCCGGGGCAGGGGGAAACGCCTGGTCGGGGTCCAGCCCCTCCTCCATCGCCCGGGTGGCGGCGCCGATGTCGGCGGCGACGTCCTCGGCCCGGCGCACGTGGTTGGCCAGCGAGCGGTCGGTGTGCTCGAAGGCGGCGACGGTGCCGCTGGGCAGGTGGTGCAGCTCGACCCGGGAGCAGGGGCGGCGCAGGGTGCGGCGGACGCCGAGCACGTACGCGGCGAGGGCGGGTGAGCCGCGGGCGTCGTCGTCGGTGCTGACGCTGCGGCCGGTCTTGTAGTCGACGACCACCAGCTCGTCGCCGCGCCGGTCGATGCGGTCGACCCGGCCGGACAGGGCGAGCGCGGTGGTGGTGCAGCCGACGGTGCGCTCGGTGCCCACCGGCTCGTCGCCCGGGTCGAGACCGGCGACGTACTCGGTGAGCCAGCCGGCCGCCCGCGCGCGCCAGCGCTCGGACTGCTCGGCGTCGCGGAAGCCGGCCGGTGACCACGCGCCGTAGAGCAGCTGCCGGGCGGCGGCGGTGGTGCGCTTGTCGACCGGCAGCTCGAACCACGACCGCAGCGCGGCGTGCACCGCGGCGCCGACGCTGTTGTGCGCCCAGGCCGGGCCCTTGGCCGGGGTGGGGCGGTCGACGTAGGCGTAGCGGTAGCGGCGCGGGCAGTCGCTGAAGCAGGCGAGCTTGCTCGGGGTCGCCGGGAAGAGCCGCCTGGGCATGCCCGGCATCTCGAGCTGCGCGGCGCCGGAACTCACGCCTCCACGCTAGCCGCGTCCGGCCGCGATCAGGCGTCAGTCCCCAAACGGCGCGCTGCCCGCGCCGGCGGCGATCAGCGCCTCCAGCTGCTCGGGGTCGGTGGTGCACGCGCCGATCGGGGTCGTCTTGTTGGTGCCGTGGTAGTCGCTGGACCCGGTGGCGAGCAGGCCGAGCTCCCGGGCCAGGCCGTGCAGGTGCGCGCGCTCCTCAGGACTGTGGTCGGGGTGGTCGACCTCGAGGCCGAGCAGGCCGGCCTCGGCCATGGCGCGGATCGCGTCGTCGCCGACGACCCGGCCGCGCTTGGTGGCCAGCCCGTGCGCGAACACCGGGACGCCGCCCGCGGCGCGGACCAGCGCGATCCCCTCGCGCACGTCGGTGTCGCGCTTGGCGACGTAGTGCGGGCTGCGCGGGTGCAGCAGCGTGGCGAAGGCGTGGTCGACCGAGTCGACGACGCCGGCCTCGACGAGGGCGCGCGCGATGTGCGGGCGCCCGACCACCCCGCCCTCGCTGGCCTCGACGATCCGCTCCCAGCTGATCGGGTAGCCGGCGGCGGCGAGCGCGGCGGCGATCTTCTCGCCGCGGCCGAGCCGCTCCTCGCGCAGCCGGGTGCGCTCGCTCATCAGCGCCGGGTGCTGGGGGTCGAAGAGGTAGGCCAGCAGGTGCACGCTGATCGGCCGGTCGTCGTCCGGGAACCAGCGGCACGACAGCTCCATGCCGGGGATCACCGTGAGGCCGGGCGGGCGCTCGGCGGCGGCCATGACCCAGCCGTCGGTGGTGTCGTGGTCGGTCAGCGCGATCACGTCGAGCCCGGCCGCGCGCGCGGTGGCCATGAGCGCGGCCGGGGTCTCGGTGCCGTCGGACACCGTGGAGTGGGTGTGCAGGTCGATCCGCATCGCCGTCCACCCTGCCCGATCGGGTTGTCGCCCGGCGCTCAGGGTCCCGTGCCCGGGGGCGGACGGCGCGGGATCGGCTCGGTGTCCTGCCGTCCGGCCGGTGGCGGGGGTGGCCGGCGCGGCGGCGGGGGTGGCGGCTCCTCGTCGCCGAGGTCGCCGTTGTCGACGCCGCCGGCGCCGTTGTCGCCGGGGAAGAGCAGCTCGCTGATCTTGCGATAGAGCACGTCGGCGCGCGGCAGGAAGGTGACGCGGGACAGCGCCTGGTGCTGGCCGGCCGACTCGATGCGGAAGGTGCCGTAGCCGAGGACCTGGCCGAACAGCGTCTCCTGCCAGGTGAGGTCGGTGATCCGCCGCCGCGGCAGCAGGGTGACGGTACGGACGATGACGCCGGAGGTGAGCAGCATGCGCCGCGGGCTGACGATGAAGTGGCGCATGTACCACTCGGCCACGTGCAGGCCGAGGTAGCCGAGGCCGGCGACGAGCAGCAGCAGCCCGGCCGAGCTGCTCACCCGGTTGTCGGGGTCGAGGGTGAGCAGCCAGAACCCGAGGGCGACGGCGGGAAGCGACTTCGCGGCCGGCTCGAACAGCGAGGCCCAGTGCCGGCGGGTGGCGATGATGACCTCCTCGCCGGGGAGGAGGTACTTGGCGACGTCCTTGCGGGCCCGCCGCCCCTCGTACATGGTCCGGGGGTGGCCGGTCTCCTCCGCGTGGGGCGCGGGCGGGGTCACCTCAGCCCAGGGAGCCGACGAAGTCCGCGAGGGAGGACGCCGCGTTGCCCAGGGCGTTGCCGGCGCTGCGGACGAACTCGGCCGAGCTCTCCGGGAACTTGATCACGTAGAAGACCACGAAGGCGATGACCAGCCAGGTGACGACCTTCTTCAAGCTCACCGTCACCTCCGCCGGGTGGCCCGCCGGGGTGGCGGACCGCTTCGTCCCAAGGCTCACACAGGCCTCACGGGTTGCCCGGGCGACGCGCCGGGTCGGTCGGCTACTTCCCCGGGAGCAGGTGCTCGCTCGGCGGGCCGAGCGGCAGGTCGGGGTAGAGCCGGTCGCGCAGGTCCAGCAGCTCCAGCTGCTCGGCGAGCAGCCAGGCGGCGTTCATCGGCCACATGACCAGCCACAGCCAGACGCCGTAGGCCTCGCCCACGAACGCCGCGCGGTCGTCGGAGGTGGGCACCGCCCACAGCGGCGCCCGCTGGCCGGCCGCCTTGACGTCGACCGACGAGGGACCGGTGATGACGTCGCCGGGGTCGAGACCCGGCAGCCCGGCGTAGCCGCAGCCGACGCCGGTGCCCGGCTCCTCGGCGACCAGCACCAGCTCGGCCGAGCCGCCCAGCGGTGCGGGGCCGGCGGTGTCGACGACGATGGCCCGCGCGCCGGGCTCGCCGCCCCAGGCCAGCCCGGTGACCGTCCAGCCGGTCGGCATGGGGTCGGGCACCCAGGCGGGCACGCGCGCGTCGGCGGTGACCGCGCTGATGGCGTCGTGCGCGATGAGCACCGTGTGGTGCAGCGGGGTCACGGCCCCGTGCAGGTGGCACCAGGCCTGGGCGTCGTGGCCCGGGCGCACGACCAGTTGCTCACCGCACCGGGGGCAGACCGCCGAGACGCTCATCGCGGAACACCGTCCTGTCCGCGCGGGCTCTCGTCAAGCCGAGCGCCCGCACGGCGCGCGGCCTCCGTAGCCTCGCCGCATGGTCGCCCCTGTCCCCCGCGTCCCGTGCGTCGGCGCGGTGGTGCGCGACGGCGCCGGGCGGCTGCTGCTGATCCGCCGCGGGCAGGAGCCGAGCCGGGGGCTGTGGTCGCTGCCCGGCGGCCGCGTCGAACCCGGGGAGACCGCCGAGCAGGCGGTCGTCCGGGAGGTGCGCGAGGAGACCGGGCTGGACGTCCGCGCCGGCGCCGTGGTCGGCCGCATCCTCATCCCGGCCGGCGCGGTCGACTACGACGTCGTCGATCTCGCCTGCACGCCGCTCGACCCGACGGCCGTGCCGGTGGCCGGGGACGACGCCGACGACGCGCGCTTCGTCGCCCCCGCGGACCTGGCAGGGCTGGGCTGCACGCCCCGGCTCGTGGAGACCCTCCGCGAGTGGGGCGTGCTGCCCGGCTGACCTACTTCCGCACCGGCTCCGGGCGGCCCGGCTGCTCGCCGCCGCGCGCCTCGCCGTACGAGCGCTTGGGCACCATGACCTTGCGCCGGAAGATGCACACGACGGTGCCGTCCTGCTTGTAGCCGATCGTCTCGACGTGCACGATCCCGCGGTCGCCCTTGGACTTCGACTCGGTCTTGTCCAGCACCGTGGTCTCGCCGTAGATGGTGTCGCCGTGGAACGTGGGCGCCACGTGCCGCAGCGACTCGATCTCCAGGTTGGCGATGGCCTTGCCCGACACGTCGGGAACGCTCATGCCGAGCAGCAGCGAGTAGACGTAGTTGCCGACGACGACGTTCTTGCCGAAGTCGGTGGTCTCCGCCGCGTAGTGCGCGTCCATGTGCAGCGGGTGGTGGTTCATCGTGATCAGGCAGAACAGGTGGTCGTCGTACTCGGTGACGGTCTTGCCGGGCCAGTGCTTGTAGACGGCCCCGACCTCGAACTCCTCGTAGTACCGACCGAACTGCACGATTCCTCCTGTTTCCGCAGGTCAGCTGCCCACTGACTGCTCCGATGGCGCGGTGATGGCACACCACGCCTCGTCCACCGCCCGCCGCGTGCGGTCCTCCGAGTCCGGCATGAGGTGCCCGTAGGTCTTCAGGACTAGCGTGGCGTTCTCATGGCCGAGGCGTTCGGCGACCGCCACCACCGACTCGCCGGCCGCCAGCAGCACACTCGCATAGTGGTGCCGCAGGTCGTGGCTGGTGGTCCCCGCTGACAACCCGGCCCGCTTCGCCGCCGCCGTGAACAGGGCCCCGTAGTACTCGCGCCCGTAGACCTCGCCGGTGTTGGTGACGAACAGCGACCCGTCGGCGCCCGGCGGGTACTCCTTGATGTGGGCGGCCAGGGCGTCGGCGACGACCTGGGGCAGTGGGACGGTCCGCCGGGAGCGTGGCGTCTTCGGCTCGGTACGCACCTTGGTGCGCGGGGCGATCTGAAATTCCACCCGCACCGTGCGCCGCAGGAAGTCGACATCCTGCACCCGCAGAGCCAAGAGCTCGCCCAGGCGCAGGCCCAGCCCGGCCTGGGTGAGCACCATGGCGCGGCTGCGGGACCGCATTGCGTCCGCAAGAGCGCTCACCTGGGCTACGGTCAGCGGGACGACGCGCTCCCGGTCGTCTCGGGGCAGCTGCACCCGGACTGCCGGCGACGAGGCGACCAGCCGGTCGAGCACGGCGCTGCTGTAGACCGAACGCAGCAGCCGGACGAGGGCGCGGAGCGTTGACGGCGCGAGCACCTGCGCCCGATCGGTCGCCCATGCCTGCACCTCGGACGGGCGGACGTCAGCCAGACGACGCTGCCCGAGCCGCGTGCCAGCGAGGTGGACGTCGATGAGGCTCGCCACCCGGGCCGCAGTGCTCGCGCGATGCGGACGGGCAGCCGCCCAGGCACGGGCGTACTCGGTCACCGTCGTCCGGTCGGCGTGATCGACATACTGACCGCGGTGTTTGTCCGCCTCGACGGTCGCCGCGAACCGATCGGCATCAGCCTTCTTGCCGAACGTCTTCTTGCGCTGCCGACCGTCCGGATCGCGGAACCGGACGTCGTAGACCTTCGCCGGCTTCCCGTTCCGACGGGTCGAACGCATCTCGACGCTAGCCACGGGCGCTCCTAGTCGAATCGTGGGTGATGCTGATCTCTCCTCCGGTTGGAAGGCGGTTCAGCAGGCTTTCGGCTCGGAGCAGGAGGACCAGACGCTCCGGGCTGTGACCGCTTCGGATCGCGGCGATCCACTCCTGCACGAGGGGACCGAGCTCGGCCTCCATCGCCTCGATCTCCGACATGAGCAGCTCCGGCGGTGGGTCGTAGGGACGGCTCACCTCGGCGAACTCGTAGTCCTGCTCCGCACTGACCTCTCCGTCCGTCGGCTGGTCGGCCGCCGGCAGCGCCTCGCGGCCGACCGCCCAGGCCCACGCTCTCTCCCACGGGACCGCTCGCGCAGGGGTCAACTCCACGGGAGCGTCATCAGGCTGCGCAGCACCAGGGAGCAGAAGACGTGTCGGCGTGACGTTGAGCGCCATGGCCAGAGCTACGAGGTCATCGACGTCGACCCGCCGCGTCCCCTTCTCGATCTTGTGGAGGCCCGTCGGCACGATCGGCCGCCCCAGCCGATCCAGGCGGGCGTACAGCTCCGCGAGTGACAGGCCTCTCTTTTCCCGGAGTTCGCGCAGGTTGGCGCTTACTCGTGGGGCCACTGGGCCTCGTGTGACCTCGCCCGTTCCCATCCTGGTCACGATCCTTCCTCTTTCGGCGACGGCCCTGCTACGTTGGTCGACATCACCAACCTGGTCACAACCTACACCAGAAGAGGAAATCTCGATGCAAGGTCTCATGACCGTCCAGGACGTCGCCGCCTACCTCGGCGTCCCCGTCGCCACGGTTTTCGCGTGGAACTCGCGCGGGACTGGCCCCAAGCGCTACCGCGTCGGGAAGTACGTCCGGTACCGGCAGACGGACGTCGACACGTGGGTCGACGAGCAAGTGGCTCCGAACGGATACACCCCCTCGTGACGATGTCCATGCCGATCGTCGCCTCGACCGCACGACTGCGTGAGTTCCTGGCCGCCCGGACGGTCGACGAGGTGCTTTGGGACAACGAGGACCGCGCGCGCTTCGTCGTCGAGGGTTTGCTGCACGCCACCACGACGCTGGTCTACGGCCTCAGCGAGGCCGGGAAGACCTGGCTCATGGTGGACATGATCAAGGCCCTCGTCGCCGGCACCTGCTGGCTCGGCCAGCCCGTCCACGGCGGAGCCCGCCGGTGCCTCGTTCTGGCAGCGGACGCCGGCGGGGAGTGGGAGTACGCCGAGCGGCTCGGCAACGGCTTCGAGGACACCGTGCTCCTCGCGCGCCCGCCCGCCGTTGACGTCGATCGCTGGCAGACCCTCGCCCAGAACACCGCGGCCGCGGGCTTCGGTGTCGTGCTGGTGGACAACCTGTACGCCTGGGCGGGCGCCGTGGACATGAACTCCAACGCCGAAGTCGCCCGTCCGCTCGCCTGTCTCGGGGCCGTCGCCCGCGCCGGGGTCGCCGTGGTGCTGGTTCACCACACCAACAGTGGTGGGAAGAAGCCGGCGGGCGTCCACTCCATCCCGGCGTTCTTCCGCCACAGCATGAAGGTCACCCGCACCACCCTGCGAAGCCACGGGAACGACGCCGCTGATGTTGAGTACCGACTGAGGCGGGACGGCGGCCGGATCGTCCATGCGTCCCCACTCGGGCTCGCGGACGCCGCCACAGTCGCGGATACGACCTCACCGACCGCCAAGACCGACGGCCGCACCAGGAAGGCGGCGGTCCGCTATCAGGAGGCCCTGACGCACCTGCAGAAGGCCCCGCCCGGCTTGAGCCAGCGCGCCCTTGGCCAGTACCTGGCGGACCGAATGGGGAGCGTCCAGAACGAGGATTCGGGTCGCAACCTCGTGCGGACCATGGCCACCAAGGGTCTGTGGGTGCCCCCGCGCGACGCTTCCTCGACCTCGGCCGGTGGGTGACGAGCTGGGCGAGGACCCCTGGGTGGGTGGGTTGGTTCCCCCCTACAACCCCCCTCCTCGACCCACGTATGAATTACCCGTCGGGAGCCCGCCTCGAAGGGCGGGCACCCGCCCCGATCTGGGCGCCTGCCAGCGCCCGGATCAGCAAGAGCGCCGATCACGACCGCTGCGCTGAGGCGCAGCCGCTCGGGATGGGCCTCGGCTTCTGGGCCGAGGCGCCGAACGAGCGCCACGCAGGGCGCTCGGCTCGTTATCGACCATCCGGTCAAGGCGAAACGCGAAGCACGGACGGGCTCATGGCCCGTTTCGGCCGACGGACCCCGGTCGGGGCTGAGGCCCCGCCTTCAACCACAGCGAGGCCGCCCTTGGGGCGGCAGCGGCTGCGCCCTGCCCTCTAACAGGGCTTCGACACGGAAAGCGGTATGAACACGAACACCCTGAATTACTTCGACTTCGGCCAGCTGCCCGGCGGGCAGCTCTCGCCCGAGCAGACCAGCGAGCTGGCCCACATGCGGTGCTTCAGCCGCACGTGGACGACGCACGAGCCGTGGAGCGACAACGCCGTCGTCATCGCCGGCCGTATCGCGCGGCTCGCCGAGGGCGGCGCTCTGAGCGCAGCTCGGCCCGGGATGGTCCTGACCGCCGCTCTCGAGGAGTCCGACGGGCTTACGGCGAGGCTGAGGGAGTTCCTGCCGGAGCTGGCGATCCGCAACCTGACGGGCGACGACCGACTCAGTCCGGGTAGATCGAAGGCGTCCCGGGCCGCGGTAGCCGAGGAGGCCGCCGTCCGGGTGATTAGTTGCCGGATGTTCCGGGAAGCGCGGCAGTCGTTCTGGAAGGCGGGCGGCCCGGTCGTCTTCCTGGACCAGGCCGAACGCCTCAGGCACGGCGGGCAGAACTACGGGTTCGTCCGGCAGCTGACCCACGCCGCCGAGTCAGTTCACGTCTTCACGACCGTTGACTTCCTCGAAGACCCCGTCGCGACGTTCCACCTCGGCAGCCTCCTTGGGCTGCCGGGCTTCCCGCCCACCCTGCAGCGCTTCAAGACCGCCTACGTCCACTCCACCGGCTACGGCATCAACGAGGCCATCGCGTGGCGCGAGTCGGCCAGGGCCGAGGTGACTGACCTGCTCGACTTCCACTACTACGAGCGCTTTGCACAGGACGGCTAACCCGGCCACCAGCCTCGTGGGCACGCCGCCCACCTCGCGTGTCCATCGGAGGGACGACGGCGAAGGCCTTCAGCCTCACTGCCGCCGTCGTTCAACTCCGCCAGATCGTGACCGCACCGCAACAATCCTCTGAGGCGTCTCGTAGTGCGACCGAGCAGCTAGCCGCGTATCCCCGGTCACGAGGTCACCCGTTCGCGCTGCGGGCGCATTGCCCCGCATCTGGAACGGCCCCTCCGAGAACACCCCGTCGAGTCCGAGCTCCACCGATCGTCGTGGAGGTCCTCGGCGTCACAGCGCCCCAGTCCCTTCCCCCGGTTGCTGCGCAATGGCACCGCTCCCTACCGTCCTCCGCATCCGCCTCTGCGCCGTTCGGTCCGACAAGGCAGGCGGACACCGACCGCTCAGGGCGGCAGGAGTGCGAGAACTGGTAGCGAGAGGAGGAGGAAGAGCCGTGTGGGCGCACTCGATGAACCGTGACGGGCATCGGCATGCCCTGGCCGATCACCTGCGCGGGACGGCGGAGTTCGCGCGCCGGTTCGCCGAGCCGTTCGGAGCCGGAGAGCTGGCCTACGTCCTCGGCCTGCTCCACGACGCCGGGAAGGCGTCATGCGAGTGGCAGGCTCGCCTGCTCGAAGTGGAAGGGACGGAGGCTCGGGCCGGACTGCCCCACAAGCAGCTCGGTGCCTGGCTGGCCTATCCCCGGGCCAAGCACGCCGCCGGCGCAATCCTGGCCCATCATGGCGGGCTGCTGGATCGAGGCGACGTGGCCGAGGAGCTTCGTCTCGAACGGGCTCGGGAGAGCCAAACGGCCGCCACGGTGCAGCGCCTTCGCGACCTGCTGCCGGAAGTAGAAGGTGGAGGCGAAGGCCCCGCCCTGATCCCGCGCGCCTGGTCGTCAGCCGGAAACGACCGGGTGCTGGAGATGGGCCTGCGCATGGTGTTCTCCGCGCTCGTCGACGCCGATCACCTCGACACCGCCGCACACTTCGCCGGCTCCGCAGCGCCGGGGACGTCTTCCCCGGCCGACTTCGGCGATCTCGTGGAGGTGTTCGAGAAGCGTCGCGCGGAGCTCCTCGCAGGACGACGGCCGTCACCCGTGGACGACGTGCGGTTGGAGCTGTATGCGGCGGCGGTAGCCGCCGCCGCGGGCCCCTCGGGCATCTACCGGCTGCCGGCCCCGACCGGTGCGGGCAAGACCCTGGCCTCAGCGGGCTTCGCCCTGCACCACGCCGCGCGGTGGGCGAAGGAACGGGTGATCATCGCCGTCCCCTACCTGACGATCACCGAGCAGAACGCGCAGGTGTATCGACAGCTGCTGGGCGACGAACTCGTCCTGGAGCACCATTCCGGTATCGACCCGGAGGACGGCTCGCCGGCCCGTCGCTGGCAGGGGCTGGCCGCCGAGAACTGGGACGCGCCGTTCGTGGTGACCACCACGGTGCAACTGTTCGACTCCCTGTTCGGGCGAAAGCCCGCACGTAGCCGTAAGGTGCACCGGCTCGCGAACGCGGTGCTCGTTCTCGACGAGGTACAGGCCCTGCCGGACCGGCTGCTTCCACCGATCCTCGACGGGCTGCGGGTGCTGTCCGAGCATTTCGGCACGACGGTGTTGCTCACGTCCGCGACCCAACCGGAGTTCCAGCACCTGCAGACCTTTCCCCCGGACTCGGTCGTGATCCGCGAGGTCGTGCCCGACCCAGCACCGATGTATGCCCGGATGCGGCGGGTGGTCTACGAATGGCGCACGGATCCGCGACCGACCTTCGCGCAACTCGCTGACGAGATCGCCAAGATGCCCCAGGCGCTCATCGTCCTGAACACGACCGCGGACGCGCGACGAATGCAGCGCCTTCTCGGAGAGCGGCGAGGCGACGATGTCCGGCACCTCTCGACCCGCATGTGCGGGAGCCACCGGCGGGAAGTGCTCGAGAGCGTGCTCGCCGAGCTCCAGGCCGACCGCCCCGTCGTCTTGGTGTCAACCCAGCTGATCGAGGCGGGTGTCGACGTCGACTTCCCGGTCGTCGTGCGAGCGCTCGCGCCCGCAGACTCTCTGCAGCAGGCCGCCGGTCGAGCGAACCGCGAAGGGCGCCGTCCCGAGAACGGACGCGTGATCATCGTCGACCCGGTCGACAGCTCCCAGCCGCCCGACTACCGAACCCGGGTGGCCCTAACCAAGAAGTTCTTCGGCCCCGGGCGGGCCGATCCTGACAACCGAACGGCGCTCGCGGCGTACTACCGAAGCCTGTGCGACACCCTGAACATCGACGAGGCTGAGCCGGCCCGCAGCATCCAGCGGCATCGGTCCCAGCTGAACTTCCAGACCGTCGCCGACGGACCGCTGCGCGACGTCGGCGGGGACCTAGGCCGCGATCTGAGTCGGGCCTTCCGGATGCTGCCCGACGAGACGGTGCAGCTCGTCGTCCGGTGGGACACGACCGGTGTCGTAGACGCCCTGGTCGCAGAGGTCCGCTCGGGGACGGCTCCTCGTCGAGACATGCTCCGGGCTCTGCAGCCCTATCTCGTGAGCTTGCCAATTCCAGTAGCCGATAGGCCGGAGGTTCGAGCGGTCAGCGAGGAGCTGCTGGACGGGCTGCGGCTCTGGCGAGGCCACTACGACCCCGTCGTGGGAATCGACGAGACCGTCCTCGATCCGTCCGTGTCCTGACGGTTCTCTTCGGCTCGATACCGCCCGGGCCGGAACTGTCGGTGGCCCCTGCCACAGTCCTGCCCGTTGATCTTGAGGAGCGTGGGAGCTGCGATGACGTCAGTCATGCCGCCGCCGGGCGGAGAGCGCCCGCCGGTGGTCGTACAGGTGTGGGGCGACGGCGCCCTGTTCACCCGCCCGGAGTTGAAGGTCGAGCGGGTCTCCTACCCCGTGATGACGCCGTCCGCGGCCCAGGGAGTGTGCGAGGCGATCTTCTGGAAGCCGGAGTTCTCCTGGCAGATCGTCACCATCGAGGTCCTCAACCCGATCCGGCAGTTCACCCAGCGGAGGAACGAGACAACCGATCTGCCCTCCCTGTCCGAGGCGGCGACCGGCCGCCGGCGGGTCGATCCGCAGGCTCACCGTGTGCAGCGCAACGCCGTCTGCCTGCGTGACGTCGCGTATCGGATCCACGCCCAAGTCCAGTTGCGGCCGCACGCGACAAAGCCCGAGGCGGCCTACCGGGATCAGTTCCGTCGTCGTGTCGCCCGTGGTGCCTGCTTCACCCAGCCCTACCTCGGCACCCGCGAGTTCACGGCCTACTTCGGAGAACCGGACGACAAACCGCCGATCGGACACACCGAGGACCTCGGGATCATGCTGCACTCCGTCGACCACTCGACCACCCCGGCGTCGTTCACCTGGTTCACTGCTCGACTGGACCACGGGGTTCTACACGTCCCTGAACGAGGCATTCCGGGGACGGGCGTGGCCTGATGTTGCTCCAGCGCCTTGTCCAGTACGCCGAGAGCCACGACGCGCTGGCCCCGTTCCATGGGGAGCGAACCTTCCAGTGGCAGCTCACGCTGCGGGAAGACGGACACCTTGAGGTTCCTCATCTCGTGCCGCTCCAGGTGCTGGACGCCAAGGGCCGGCCGCGAGGAGTGGCCCACTTGGTGCCCTCGGCCGTGCGCACGTCGGGCGTCTCGGCGAACCTCGGGGCAGACGACGTGCAGTACGTGCTTGGGTGGGCGGACGCAAAAGGCAAGCCGATCCGCGTGACGGCCTGCCACGCCGACTTCGTCGACCTGACGCGCCGATGGGCCGCGTCCCCGGAGGCGGCGGACGACCCGGTGCCGCAGGCGCTGGCCTCCTTTCTGGCTAGCGGCGGACCGGCTCGTGTCGTCCGTCCACCGGAGTGGACGTCGAAGCAGGGCGTCGTCGTGATGGTCGGCGACACGTTCGCCCACCGGGCACCGTCCGCGGCCGCCTTTTGGGCCGCGGAGGTTGCTCGACGCAAGGGCGCCGGTCGGTCCGGGCTTTGTCTGGTGTGCGGGCGGAAGCGGCCACTGTTGGACACGATTCCCAAGAAGACGCCGGCCCATCTGGTGCCCGGCGCGACGCAGGAAGCGGCGCTGGTCAGCGTGAACCGGTCTGTGTTCGGCTACCAGCTCTCCACCCAGCTCGCTGCCGTCCCGATCTGCGTGACCTGCGGGGAAGGCACATCCGCAGGGCTTCGCCTGATCCTTTCTTCCGGCCGCACAGCCTCCTTCGGCGGGCAGGACAGTCGGCTGGCCTGGTGGGTTCCCGGGAGTGAGAGCGACCCGCTCGCGGACCTCGACGCGCCCGATCCCGAACGGGTGACGAACCTGCTGCGTGGTGTGCAGCGCGGGAGGGAGATCGACTCAAGAACCCCGGAGGCCGCCGCTGATCGTCTGATCGAGCAGGAGACGTTCTGTTCCTTGGTGGTGGGCGGCAACGTCTCGCGCGTGATGGTCCGCGACTGGGTGGAGATGCCGCTGGAGCAGCTGCGGCGACACATCGCCGCCTGGTTCACCGACACCGAGATCGACCCGCTCTGGGCCGGGAACCCGCATTGGCACTCCCTGACGCAGCTCATGCGCGCGATGGGTCGCTGGCAGTCCGGTCATCCCGGCCGCTACGCCGAGTTCGGCGCGAAGGGTGCCGACCGCCCGCAGGACGTGCACCGCGACCTCCTCCGTGCCGCGATCCACGGGGCGAAGCTCCCGCCGTCCCTGCTCGTCCATCTCGTGCACCGAGTGTGTACCGACGGTCGGCTCGACGACGCCCGCACTGGACTGATCCGCCTTGCCCTCGTCCGCACCCTGCCGGGAGGAACCCCGCCAATGCCGGGACTCGACCCAACCAGCACCGACCCCGCCTACGTCTGCGGCCGCGCCTTCGCCGTGATCGAGAAGATCCAGCAGGACTTCAACAAGAACCTCAACACCACGTACGGCGACCGGTACTTCGCCGGGGCGGTCACCAACCCGCGGGCGGCCCTGGTCGCCGGACGGCGCGATGCCACCGCCTGGCTTAAGCGGCTGCGCCGCACCAATCTCGGTGCCGCGATCCACCACGAGAAACTCCTGTCTGAGGTATTCGACCGGCTGCCCACCGACGGCATCCCCGCCCGTACGACTCTGCGCGGGCAGGCCCAGTTCTTGCTGGGCTACCACCACCAGCGCTCAGCCTTCTTTACGAAGCGGACGAGCACCGACACGACGCCCGGTGTGGAGAACCCGGATACCGATCAGCCCCAACCCGAAGGAGCCCGCCCGTGACCACCACGCCAGACACGAGCACCGCTGCGCACCTCAACCCGGCCGTCCGCCACGACATGGTCTTCCTGTTCGACGTCACCGACGGCAACCCGAACGGCGACCCGGATGCCGGCAACCGTCCCCGCATGGACGACGAATCAGGACACGGACTGGTGACCGACGTCGCACTGAAGCGCAAGATTCGCGACACCATGGCCCTCGCCGCCGACGGAGATCCACGCTACGGCCTATTCGTCGAACCCGGATACGCCCTTAACCCGCGGCTGGAGGAGTCCTACGAGGCCACGGGCCTCAAGCTAGGCGACAAAATCACGCCGGAGCAGGCAGCCCAGGCACGGGCCTGGCTCTGCGACCGCTACGTCGACATCCGTCTTTTCGGAGCGGTTCTGTCGGTGGGCAAGACGGGGGCACTCGGACAGGTCCGCGGGCCGTTGCAGCTGACCATGGCACGCTCCGTGGATCCGGTGTTCCCAATGGATCATGCGATCACTCGCGTCACCCAGACCAGGCAGGAGGACATCGACAAGGGCGAAACCACCGAGATCGGCGGCAAATGGGCCGTCCCCTACGGCCTTTACCGCGCCGAGATTTTCTACTCGGCCTCACGGGGCCGCCAGACCGGAGTCGACGAACGCGATCTGGAAATGCTGTACCGCAGCCTGGAGATGATGTTTGATCACGACCGCACTGCGACGCGGGGACGGCTGACTCCCCGGGGCCTGTACGTGTTCAGCCACGGCGATGCGTTCGGCGCGGCACCGGCGCACCGGCTCACCGAGCGGGTGCAGGTCGCCCGGGTCGGCGCGTCATCCGACGCAGCGCCGAGAAGCTTCGCCGAGTACACCCTATCGGTCAATGACGACGAGCTTCCGTCCGGCGTGCAACTGACCGAATTGATCCCCTAACGCCGTGTAGCAGCCGTCCCGCCGATGGTCCAGGGAGGCGACGAGCGTGGGCTGCGCTTAGGGCCTATCAGCGGCCGTCCCCTGACGGCTGGAAATTGCAGTGGCTCGCAGGCTCGTCCCTCAGCGGCCGCCCTCCAGGCGATCAAGGATCACAACGGCGGGGATGGTTGAAAGCAGCGTTGGCGCCTGCTGCCAGGGGCCCGAGGATCGCAATGACCACGTTATTTGGGTTCGGCTGGCACGGCACGAAAAGCACGGCACTCTACGGAGCGGCAGAAGTCGAAGCGAGGGTCGGATGGGCTTCGCCGTCAGGGACGTCCGTAGCGGTCACTGTTCGAGTCGGCCGAGGATCGCAACCTCCTAGTCACGTAGTCGTTGAGCGTTAGCGACCGGCCGCTACTGCTGCACAGAAGTCGCAGGGGATCGCAACAAGCGATGGGATCAGCAGCTCTTCAATCACTTGCTCGCATGGCCTCTCAGAGGAGCCTGAAAACGCATGTCAACATGTATTCAGAGTTCGATTGATGGGCTGAAGCGGTCGCCTTCTAGGGTACGACCGAGGATCGCAACAGGTCCGTCTCCAGCTCGATGCGCTTTCAGTCCACAGCCGGGCGCCCCAAGCCGTCCAAGGATCGCAACTACGCCGACGTTGCGCTCTGAGAAGCCACCAGAAGCAGCGACCACGCTTTAGGGGAGCCGAGGATCGCAAAGACATCAAGCTCGACTCGAGCGACACCGATACGGTCACCGCAGTTGTCCTCGTGGAGGAGTTGGGGTCTGAACTCGACGCTCCTCCGACCAGTCTGGCCCGCGATTCCGTATCCCTCGAATACGACCGAGGATCGGACCGCGGAATGCCAATGGTCACCCGCGGCCAGCGACGGCTGTCGCCGGCCTCGGGGGTCGAGGATCGCAATACCGCGAACGGCGCGTCCAACCTCATCAACGTTTGGTAGCGGCCGCCGCTCGGTGTGGCCGAGGATCGCGATGAGCTCAGGCCGGCGGCGAAGCCGTAGGTTGAGTCGCAGCGGTCTCGCTCCGAGGCGGCCGAGGATCGCGACGACTCCAGGGGGGTAGCCGCATATGTAGCGATCGAGCGACCACCTTCCGAAGCGGCCGAGCGTCGCAATACGGAAGGCGAGATTCGGGGTACCGAGTACCGCTAACAGCGGCCGCCATGTAGCGGCTGAGGATCGCAACGGGTTGACCGCGATGTCGACTGGCTGAGCGAGACACAGCGCGGCCCTCGGCGACCGAGGACCGCAACTTCCCGGGCCATGAAGTTTGGATGCTATGAGCCCGGCAGCGGCGCCGACTTGCCGGCGGCCGAGGATTGCGAGCAACTGAAAGACAGAACCGCAGCGGAGGACGCGGATCGTTCGGTCACCTAGCCGACAGCACAGGAACACAACAAGCGTGAATCAGCCACTTCGTGAGCACGTCACCTTGAGTCCCACCTCGGCGGGTCCCTGATCCACCGATTCCACAACGGCTGTGAAGGGATAGGAAGAGCAGTTGCAACCCTTGACGACTCCAAAGGCGAGCTCGATGTATGCCGAGCGCGTATGCGCAGAGTAAAACCGGACCCGTTGCGACCCTCGGCCGCTCTCAAGAGCGGCCGCTTCTGTTCCTCGCCATGCGCGAGCAGCCATCTAGGGGCGTTGCGATCCTCGCCCGCCATTGAAGGCGGACGATGCTTTTTCGGACATGCCTAACTAGCACGCGAGAGCCATAGGCCCCGCGAACCACCCCACGCGCTCCCTTCAGGTGGCCAGCGGAGCCGCGGCGGAAGTGCGATAGTGCGTTCTTCAGTCACCTTGAGAGCGCCGTTGCGCCCCCTGCAGGGTGGCCGCACGGCGCGCCGCCGCTGGTTCCGTCAAGGACGTCGCCGGTCTCCAGGTTGTTGTCGCGATCCTCGGCCGCCCGGAGGGCGACCGCTGTTCTGTTAGCCGGTCAGGCGCTTCTTGAGGCCGTTGTTGCGATCCTGGGGCCCACGCTCAGGTGGGCGCAAAGCAGATAGCAAAGTTGCTTGTAGCCATCATCGCCGTTGCGATCCTCGGCCGCCCAGGAGGTGGCGCGCGTAGTGGCATCGTAGCTGCAGGAATTTCACCCACAGCGTCGCCATGCTCGGCTGGACCGGGACCTGCCGCTGGTGAGTAGCGGGTACTCAAGCCAGTCCTCTAGGTCATTGCGATCCTCGCCCCCGAAGGGGTCCCTTTCTGGCAGCTGGACGCCTCCGCGCCTCAACGTCATCATATTTCGATCCTCGGCCGAGGGGAGCGTGGCGGCTGGAATTCGGTGGCGAGTAGCCTTCCCGCAACGCGCCAATATTTGGCTGATCCACCGCGGCCACAGTTTCATGCCTTGCGATCGCCTGCGTCTCGGTCTGTCTATTGCAATCCTCCACCGATCCCCTAATTGGTCCCCCACTCATCAGGTGCGCGTCATCACGGACCTCCTAAGCGCACCGATGCTCGACCTGGTGGACACCGGCATGGGCGCTGATAGGTCACGACGGCGGATCTGCCACAACCCCCCTCCCGGGCAAATCGGATCCCACTACATCGCCGAAACGCCCCGCAGATTTCGTCCGCTCCTCGTCTGAAAGACGCCTCGGACGCACCGGGCCGCGACTCATGGGCGCAGCCCGTTCTGCAGCAGGCTCCTAGAGGGACAGCACTGTCAGAACGGCACCCACGAGGGCCAGGGTCGCCCCGATCGTCGCCGCCAGTGCGAACAGCTTGGCCTTGTGTTCTTCCGCGGCGAAATCCGTGCTCGCGTCTCCACCATCGATGGTCGCTGTCGTCGTCCTCAACCGGTGCACGGCGTCTACGACGACCAGCACCGCCCCGATGGCGACGATGATCGCGCCGGTCAGAGCCACTTCCCGAGCCTAACGATGGCAGGGATAGTGACACCCACCCGGTCGAGCGACACAACAGGGCCGCTAGCGGCTGCCTGGCTCATCAGCGCCAGGCTGTGCGAAGACTCGAGTCGCGTGCTGCAGTGTCGACAAGCGGTCACCTACGTCGCGTGCGATCGCCTGTAACACAGTCGCATCGGCGGGGCGCGTCGACGTTTCCATCAGACCCGCCATCGCGCCGAACCCTTCCTCGTACAACTGCCGCATCTCCTCGAGGGCGTCGAGGATGGCCCGATCCGTGATCAACGAGCTGGCCGAGAACAGGGCCTCACCGAAGGCCGTATGGGAGTTCTCCAGTTGAGGCAAGAGAACGACGGCTGATTGAGTGCTGACGAACGCCGACGCAGCCACCGAGATATCGCGACGCCACTCGACTGCAGCCGTCATCGTCCTCGCAATCGCGGCCCGCTGCGCGTCCTCCCGGGCTGCTGCCTGCTCTCGCTCCCGCTGTTCGGCTGCGGCTCCCCGGTCGTCGCTGCGCTTCCACCGCTCGATGACGAAACCGAGCCACACACCGCCCAGAGTGCCCACGACGGGGGCCGTGACCTTGACGATCTCGATCGCGGTGGTTCCAGCTGACACGTCTGCCAGCTTGCCTGTCACCGACGAGCGCCTGCGGACGGGGGCTGACTTCGGCAGACCAGTTCGTCGTGCCGCACGGGTACCGTGGCCTTCGCCGCGGCTTCCCCCGGGCATCAGCGCCGGAGGGAGAAGGCAACGTGTCCGCTGAGAATCGGCTCACCGTCGACCAGCTCGCCGCACTGTCCCCCGGCGACCAGGTGACCATCGAAACGGCCGGTGACGTCCGCCGGCCCCGCCGCGCGACAGGCACGGTGGTCCGCTTCGAGGGTCCGCACATCGTCGTCAGCTGCCGCAGTCCCCGCGGCGTCGCGTACGTGCACCATTTCGGCCGTCGCGACGGCATCCGAGCCGGTGGCGGCCGCAACGCTGAGCTCGTCAATGCCGCGGCGGCCGCGGCGGTCACGAGTAAGGAGCGCCGGCGGCAGCTAGGCGTCGATGCCGCCCAGGCGCCTGGGCCCGCGACCGCGAGGACGTAGAGAAGCTCCGCGACCTGCAGGCTGCAGTCGCCGACGCTCTCGTCGAGGACTTCGTCACCAGCTAGCCCTCAGGCTGGTCCGCCGGCCGGCTCTCCACGTTGAACTTCTCGACCGTCAGCCACGGCAGCTGCTGAGCCCCCATGAACAGGGCACGCACACCGACCGCGCTCGCGACCGTGGGA
This sequence comes from Geodermatophilus sp. SYSU D00691, assembly GCF_054050275.1. Taxonomy (NCBI): domain Bacteria; kingdom Bacillati; phylum Actinomycetota; class Actinomycetes; order Geodermatophilales; family Geodermatophilaceae; genus Geodermatophilus; species Geodermatophilus sp. SYSU D00691. The sequence goes on along the minus strand of NZ_JBJGYZ010000025.1, from coordinate 17,285 downwards.
GGGCTGTCGCTCAGACTGCGGGCCGTCACCTCAGGAGACGCGCCCGACCCGGTGAAGGTGACGTGCCCGAGTCCCTCGTGGAATCGCCGGACAGCATTGATTGTGTTCTCGGCGAGTTGCCGCCCCGCCTCGTCGTCGCTGATGAGGATGTCGAACTCCATCGTGACCCGATACCGATCCATGCCGTTACCCTAATGGCGGCTGGCTGACGGCGACCGCGGCCCACATCGGCTCGACCGTCAGCGATGGCACCCGGTCCTCGACCCGCTGCCACGGTGCCGCCATGAACGTCTGCAGCTGCACCGAGGCTGTCAGGTCGGAGGCCGTCTGGGACGCGACTTGGTCGACCGCGACCTGGCTGACGTCGACGTTGTCGGGCAGCTGTGCACGAGCGATGAATCCAAGAACCTCGGTCTGCACGTCGACGTCATCGACGTCCGCCTCGAACGTCACCGTGATCCGCCGCCCGGCTGCTGCCGGGGGAGCGCCCGGCCCAGCAGGAGCCCCGCACCTCCGTGGAGACGATGACGTCGTCAGTGCAACACATCGAGGGTGCCCAACACGACGAAGACGTGGGCCGCCACGCCAGCATCCCGACGCGACGACGCCATAGGCACAGCCCTCGGCGTCCGATTTCGGAGCGGCAGCGGCCGGGCCCCGGACGGCCGTGCGACCGTCTGTTCGTGCCTCCGATGACCCCCACGACAGATGTCCTCGTCCGCACCGACGGCGGCAGCTGGCAGCGCCCGACGTCAGAGGGCTACGTCGACGAGTACGAGCTGCAGCGACTTCTGGGCGAGCAGCCGAGCCTCATCGAGGGGATCGGCCGGGAGGCCGTCGCGGTGCGGGAGTTCAGCACCGGCGTGGGACCGGCCGACCTCGTCGTCGTCGACACCGACGGGACCATCACTGTCGTCGAGTGCAAGCTCGCCCGGAACCAGGAGATCCGGCGCACGATCATGGGACAGGTCCTCGACTATGCATCCCGCCTGGCGGAGCTGACCCCGGAGGACTTCCAGCGGCAGTGGTCCGCGCAGAACGGCCCCTCGCTGGACCAACTCTTCGAGGGCTCCCCCGAGGGCCGCGAGAACCTGGCCGCCAACCTGCGCGCCGGCGTCTTCACGCTGGTCCTCGCGGTGGACGCGATCAACGAGGACCTCCGGCGCATCGTCCGATACCTGAACACCCACACCACGGCCGGCATGCGCCTGCTTGCCATCGAGCTGCGGCGTGCAGTCCACGCGTCGACGGAGATCCTCATCCCCACCGTGTACGGCTCCGAGTCCGCGGACGAGAAAGATGCGCGACCAGCCTCGAGTGCCTCCCCGCGCGCCTCGACCACATGGACCCAGGCTGACGTCGACTCGTGGCTGCGGGAACGCGACCCCGGCTTGGCCGACTCGGTGGCGTCGCTGACGAGCGAGCTCGTCACCCACGGCTTCCGGGTACAGGAGAAGGGCTCCGGCCTGTTCCCCAGCTACTCGATCTCGGGCACCTCCTCCGGCGCCGACGTCACACCCCTCAGCGTCTACTGCGGGGAACCGGCGGTGCTGGGCTGCAACTTCGCATGGACGACAGGAGCCGGTGAGGAGGCCCTCGGCCGCTACCTCGACGACCTGATCGCCGCCGGCGCACCCCTGAAGCGAGACGTCATCATCCGAGCTGCCTATCGCAAGCGGGTGAGCATCCCCCTCGAACTGGTCACCGACCCCGACCGGCGTGCGGCCTTCGTAGCGGCCGCCCGCCGCCTGTCGGAGCCGCTGCCAACGGGGATGGAAAACACATCATCGCCCGCACGACGTCAGCAGTTGAGGTAGCGACCGGAGTTCTGCGCCCCCTCGGCGAAGTAGCGCGTCACGTCCTTGCCGAGGACGGCCTCAGCAAAGCCGTCCCGGGCAGACGTGGGCGATCCCAGAATCCCCACGCGGCTCGACCGGCCGCATCTACGTAATCCCAGTCCCCGGCCTGCTGGGCGCCCCACCTATCGGGACCTACACCGTGACACCAGGGACTTAAGCCGGCTCCGTGTCCCGTAGCTGCCCACTTGAGGACAGTCAGGCCCCGGTGGCGTTGTAACTGCCGCCGCTCAGGTTGACCGGCCTCGGACGGTCCTTGGCGGCGAGGCCCACCACGTCGGGGCCGAGGGCGTGCGGCCAGAACCCGTCACAGGCAATCTGTGCGGACGGGTCGATGAGGCACACGGCTTCGTTGACGATGGCGATCAGCCGGTTTGCCTGCTCCGTCGTGCCGGTGAACGTGACGGCGATGGTGCGCGGGAGGGGCTTGCTAGCGGGCATGGTCGGAACCTCACTGGGGGTGGGTGATCGGTCAGGCAGCGCGCCGGCAGCGCGTGTGGTCGGCCGCTCGTCGGCGCTTTCCGACCTTCGTCGCTGCCGTTTCCAGTGCCAAGGGAGGCGACGGTATATCGACCTGGAGGCCGTGCCCGGTGTAGCCGTGCGCCGTGTCGCGAAAAGGTCGGCAGCGCCGGGCGGGAGGAGGTCGAGCATCTGTCCCATAGGCCGCCTCTAGAGCGACAAAGCACAAGGCGGTGCCGCGCGTCGACGGGTGGCCGCGGACCCGAACCCCTACTGCCGTCGGCACGCATGCGGTAGCCGAACACCTTGTACCCCTGGGCGGGCCAGCCCTGCGCCGTGCAGCGATTCCAGCGCCACAGGCGCGCATGCGGTCGGACACGAACGCCGCGAGCTCGGCCGGGACGCCTCAGGCCAGCCGGCCGGTGGACGTCGTGTGGCGAATGTTCGCAACCATGCCAATGGACTCCATCTGGGGCTGTCGCCAGATCCCGCCGCTGAGGCCGAGATCCTCACGATGACGCAGCCGTAGCCCTTTAATCGCATTCACCCCCATGCGTATAAATAGCTGCCGCATTGCCACGGTGCAACTTTGACTCATGTCGCTCTGAATGCTTCGCTCCGCTCATGAAGTCGAACTCCGAAACCCCGAAGGTTTGCGCCAGATGCAAGCGCGCAAAGCCGCGTGAAGAATTCGGCGTGAACAACGCCACGAAGGATGGCCTTCACTACAACTGCCGACCATGCGCAGCCCTTGTGCGCGCCGCCTGGGCCGCGAGGAACCCAGGTAAGACGGCCGAGTATGCCCGGCGCCATCGAGAGCGAGACCGAGGCCGGTACAACCGGAAGATGCGCGACTGGGCGCAGGCTAATAGGGATCGAGTGCGCGCCTTTGATCGAGCCATCGTCGATCGGAATGTGGCTCACGTAAATGCCATCAAGCTTGCAAGAGGTTGCGCAGACCGCGGCCTTCACGGGTATGACTGCGGCCCGCCAATGAATCCCAGCCTGCTGGAATTTGACCACGTCCGTGGCGACAAGCGGGCAAGCGTATCCCGGCTTGCCCTCGGCGGCTACAGCCTTGCCGCCATCGACGCCGAGATCGACAAGTGTGAGGTCGTCTGTCAGGCGCACCACCGAATCCGCACGCTCACTGGCAGGCGGTGACCAGCCGTGGCCTGCTGGAGGGCTTGCTCAGAGCGCGACCCACACGCCCTTGTTCTTGAACCGGGCCTTCATGCGGCGCAGGTCCTGAATGGCGTAGCGCCGGTCCCCTCCGTCGGGGGCGACGTACGTGTCGGGCAGATACCCGGCAGCGTCCCAACTGCGCACGGTGTGGACCTTGACGCCGGTGATGCGCGCCGCCTCGGCCGGGGTCAGCAGTTGCAGCGGATCCACAGGCGGGTCGACAGCCGGCTCCACCCTTGTGGATCCGACGTCGGGTGGCTGCAGCGGCTCTTCGACGACCTCGCGAGTCAGAACACCGTTCTATGGCATGAAGTCGCCCCAGGTGGTCAGGGTAGAGACCCTCGCGCGCCTGGCCGGCGAACTGGGCCTTCTTCTGCGCTCGCTGATCCCTCCGCCTCCACCGCGTCACGACCTCGACGCGAGGTCATCCGAAGTCGAGGCCGCCCGAGTCGAGGACGACGACGCCCCGGCCTCATCGGCCTGCTCTACGACCGAGGCGCGCCAACGCTCAACACCCACATCGCAGCAGCACTCGGCCGGACCCTCGACCGCGTACGCCAAGCGCTCGACGAGGTGGACCACCGTCTTCACCAAGCCGGGCTACGCATCGCTCGCTCGTACGGGGGCTTCACCGTTTGTCCGCTGTTCGACTGCACCGAGGCCCGGCAGGACCTCGAAGCCATCCGCGCAACGGCAGCCACCCGGCCGGACACCGCCATCCGGAAGACGTCTGAGCACCAAGCCGCTCACGAGGTCTTCGCCAGAGGTCAAGTCAGCGCTCCCCACAAGGATTCGGCACACCTTCGTCGAGGGTCGCCGGGCTCATCTCGGCGTCCCCGACATGAGCACCACGACCGTCACGTCAGCGAAGCCACCCGGTACGCGCATCCAACTAAGTCCCGCGACTAGACGGTCGGCAAGGCCACATCCGCCCGGCAGCGCATTCGGTACCGGCCGCTCGATGCCTTAGAAAGTGGCCCCGTGCACCGGCTCAGGCCAGTCGGACGACTTGGCCACCCCTCGGACGACGCCGTCAATCACAAGAGCAAAGCCGAGGACGTCGATACTGCCGTCCGCCTCCGTCGGCACCTGGAAGACGAGGTCACCTTCCTGCACGGGAGAACCGTCTGCGTTCTGGCGCAATGGTTTGTAGTACGAGTTGCCAGGCTCGATGGTCTGCCCGTCCCAGATGGTGGCAAAGCCGCTCCACATGCCTCCCGCCACCGGTGTTGCGTCCCGTGGGACGTTCGGCGGTATGGCCCAGTAGTTCTGTCCCTCCCACTCAACGACGAAGGGGGCGTCGCCCGCTGACGCTGTGAGGGGCGGAGGAGCCCAGCGCTGGTCGATGGCGCGAGAGCGTACGAGGAGACGAAGGGTGGTTGGCGCGTGCAGAGAGATGTCAATCGACTCGCTCGTGTTGTTGATGATTCTCGGACGGATCTTGACCTGACTCTGGCCAGAAACAGGAAGCCCATCGGCACCGAGGAACGGGTTCTTGCACCAATAGACCACGCAAATCTCTACGTCCGGCAGGACGGGGTCAGTCGGATCGGGCGCGTTACACGGCTGGCTCAAGTTGATGGCCGACGCAGTCGGACTGGCGGTCGGGCTGGCAGAGGTGCCGGAGCTGCTACTGGATGTACTGCTCCCGGTCGCCGAGGTCCCTCCACCACCAGTCCCCGAATCGCCCTCGCGGGGTGTCACGACGCTGAGGCCGAGGAGGGTCGCCGCCAAGACAAAGGCGGTCCCAACCAGTGTGAGACCCCTCCGCGACGCTCCAAGGTGCCTCCGTCGGTACAGGATCACCGCGCCCGCAAGAGCGACAAGGCCGAGGACCAGACCCAAACCGGCGATTAGACCGAGGTCCTTGAAGATGCCGACAAAGGCTGATGCCGACGCCACAAGCGTTGAGAGCACACCGAAAAAGACCGCGACCATCGCGTGCTTCCCGCCTGAGGAGCCACCTGACCCACTCTGCGCGGTCCCCCCAGTCACACGCGCGACCTTACTGAGCATTCGGGTCTAGCGAGTGTCGTTGGGGCGGGTCGACAGAGCCCACCCAGCATCACCAGCCGCGTGGGCCTCTGCGGATCCTCCGCGCCCCAGCGGCAGGCAGATGGCTCGGTCAAGCGAACGGCCGTGACACCCGGGACCAGCGCTAAACGACGATGAGGTCGGCCTGGTCGTGCTCGATCATGCCGATGGCCTTCTCCGTCTGGCGGTGTCGCCAGATACGGCCGCTGAGGTCGAGGTCCTGCAGCTTTTCGATGATCACGTAGCCGTGTCGTCGGCAGTGATCCTCGATGGCCCGCAGCTGCAGATCAGGTCTGATTGTGCCGTCGTGGGCCCTGCTCACCCAGATGTAGGCGACGGCACTGAGTGGAGGGGGTTGGACGGGGGAAGCGTCGAGTGCCATGGGTCATCCTCGACCGAAGTTCAGGGGGCGACAGCGCGAGCGCGGCCCCGGCTCCCCCCGTTCCCTTGGAGAATCGAACCGGGGTACGTACATCTACCGTCAGGCCGCGCGTTAACAACCCCGGGTCGGCGTGGGGCGGTGAGGTCAGTGGACTGCGCCGACACCCGCCATGCTGGTGATGATGGCACACTGATGGCACACGCCGACGCTCACCGACTATCGGCAACGATCACTGACGATCGCTATTTCTGCAGGTCAGAGAACTGCTGACCGGATCGCCGCTGGCCAGCAAGAGCGGGTACGCAGTTCCGACCGAACTGCATCTGCTCGCTCCCGATGTCGACGCGTGCGGGCGCGCGGCGATCGCGGAGCGCGGGCCCACCCCGCGGCGCACGGCGGGCCGGCTGCCCACCACGAAGCACCGGTGACCCGTCTGGACGGCCGCCGATCCTACGGTGCGCACCGGCCGGCACCCCGCGTCCGGGGGCGGCGTCCCCCGGACGAGGACCTGGTCACAGCAGCGCGCCGATGCGCGCGGCCATGTCGGCCTCGTGCTGCTGGTACGACGAGGCCACGTTCGAGAGCAGCCCGCCCATGCCGTTGAGCGCGTCGGCCACGCCCTGCGCGGACAGCCGCCACTGCTCGGACAGCTCGGTGAAGCGGGCCGCCGCCTGGCTGTCGGTCCACCCGTCCAGCACCGAGGTGTTGATGCCGGCGGAGAGGGCGGCCTGGCGGCCCGTGGCGTCGGCCGCCTCCGTCCGGCACTGCCCGGCCATGTGCTGCAGGGTGGCGATGTCGACCTTCACGGCTCCTCCTGTGCGTCCGGGCCCTTCCCGGTCGACGCGGGACGCTAGGCGGGACCGGCCCGGCATCCCCGGAGGTCGTCCACAACCAGGCCGGTTGTCCACAGGTGCCCGTCCGACGCCCACCACCCGCGCCTGGGCGGGACACCATCCGCGGGTGATCGAGTCCTCCGCGGCCGCAGCCGCGCCGCCCCGCGGCACCCGCTGCTGGACCCTCTGGGCCGCCGACGGCGCCGTCGACGTGCAGGTGACGGCCGCCGACGACGCGCCCCTCGGCGAGGTCGTCCCCGTCCTCGTGCGGGCGCTCGGCCCGGCCGTCGACGGCCTGTGGTCGGGTTCCACCCGGCTCCCCGACGACCTCGCCCTGGACGTCCCGGAGCTGGCGCACGGCGCGGTGCTCGGGTGGGGCCGGCCCGGTCCGCGCGCACGCGCGGAGCGGCGGACCAGCGCCCTCGAGCTGCACGTCGTCGGCGGGCCCGAGGCGGGTCGCACCGAGCCGCTCGGGCAGGGCCGGCACGTGCTCGGCCGGGGCGCCGAGGCCGGCGTCCGGTTCGACGACCCCGACGTGTCCCGGCGCCACGTGCAGGTCACCGTGGCCGCCGGCGAGATCACCGTCGCCGACCTCGGCTCGACCAACGGCACCCGGCTGGACGACGCCGCGGTCGCCACGGCGCCGATCGCCTGGCCGACCGGTGCCGTCCTGCGGCTCGGCGCCAGCGCCGTGACCGTGCGCGGTCCCGAGGGCGGCTCGGCCGCGCTGAAGCGGGGTGCGGGCGGGCGGCTGCGGCTGCGCCCCGCCCCCCGGTTGCCCGCCACCCGCCCGGAGGTGGAGGTCCGGTTCCCGCGGCCGCCGGCGCCCGCGCCGAGGCGCCGGCTCGCCTGGATCGCGGTCGCGGTGCCGCTGGTCGCCGGCGTCGCGATGGCCTGGCTGCTGCACACCCCGCAGTTCCTCTTCTTCGCCCTGCTGAGCCCCGTCATGGCGGTGGGCACCTGGTGGTCCGAGCGCTGGTCCGGGCGGCGCGACGGCCGCCGGCAGACGGCCGAGCACGCCGCCGCGCTCACCGACGCGCAGCAGCGGCTGACCGACGCGGTCCACGCCGACCGGCGCGCGACCGGGACCGCGCACCCGGACCTGGCGGCGCTGACGACCGCCGCCCGGCGCCGGTCCGGGCGGGTCTGGGAACGACGCCGCGGTGACGCGGACGCGCTCCACGTCCGCCTCGGCACGGGGCAGCGGCCCTGCGCCGTCACCCGCGTGTCGCCGGAGGGCGACCGCGAACGGGTGACCGCCGAGGACCTGCCGGTCGTGGTCGACCTCCGGGCGAGCGGAGGGCTGTCCGTGGTGGGCCCGCGTGCGCCGGCCACCGGGGTGCTCGCCGCGGTCGTCGCCCAGGCCGCGGTCCTCCACGGTCCCGACGAGGTCCAGCTCGTGCTGGTCGCCGACGCCGGGAGCGCCCCGGACTGGGACTGGGTCCGGTGGCTGCCGCACCTGCAGCACGTGGACCTGGCGCCCGTGGGCGCGGCCGCCGACGAGGAGCTGCTGCGGTGGGTGGGCCGGGTGGTGGCGGCCCGGCGCGCGGCGGTGGCCGAGCACGCGCCCGGCGACGCGGCCCGCCTCCCGTGGGTGCTCGTCGTGCTGGCCCGTCCGGTCGGTACCGGCGTGGTGGCCGCGCTGCGGGCCGGCCGGGACGTGGGCGTCGTGGTGCTCGCGGCCGCCGCCACGGAGCACGAGCTGCCCGGTACCGCGGCCGGGGTGCTGACCCTGGGCGGGGAGACCGGCGCCCGCGGCGACCTGCGCTGCGCGGACCAGCCGGACGCGCGGCACGTCGTGGTCGACCGGCTGCCCCGGGCGACCGCCGAGTCCCTCGCCCGGGACCTCGCCGCCCTGCAGCCCGCCGCGGCCACGGCCGCCCTGCCGCGCGAGGTGCGGCTGCTGGACCTCCCGGCACCCGGTCTCCACCTCGACGACGACGACCGCACCACCGGCCGCTGGAACCGGGCGCGGGACGCGCTCACCGTGCCCCTCGGCCGGACGGCCGAGGGGCCGCTGGTCGTCGACCTCTGCCGGACGGGGCCCCATGCGCTGGTCGCGGGCACGACCGGGTCGGGGAAGTCGGAACTGCTCCAGACCCTGGTCGCCGGGCTGGCGCAGCACCACCCACCCGACCGGTGCTCCTTCCTGCTGGTCGACTACAAGGGCGGTGCGGCGTTCGCCGACGCGGTGTCGCTCCCGCACACCGTGGGCCTGGTGACCGACCTCGACGGTCCGGCGACCCAACGGGCGCTGCGGTCGCTCGGGGCGGAGCTCACGCGGCGGGAGAACGTGCTCGCCGCGCACGGGGTCGCCGACCTCGCCGCGCTCCCGGAAGGTGTCGACCTGGCCCGCCTCGTCATCGTGGTGGACGAGTTCGCGGCACTGGCCGAGGAGCACCCGTCGTTCGTGCCCGGCCTGATCGGCATCGCGCAGCGCGGGCGGTCGCTGGGAGTGCACCTCGTGCTCGCCACCCAGCGGCCGGGCGGGCTGGTCTCCCCCGAGATCCGGGCCAACTGCAGTCTGCGGATCTGCCTGCGCACCACCGACGAGGCCGACTCGCGGGACGTGATCGGCACCAGCCGGGCGGCGTTCCTCCCGGTCGACCGGCCGGGGCGGGCGCTGCTGCGCGCCGGGAGCGCACCCCCCGTCGAGTTCCAGGCAGCCCGGGTCGCCACGCCCGTGCCGGCCGCCGACGCCACGCCCGTGGTCCGCCGCTGGTACTGGTCGGCGGGTGGTCCGGCCGCTGCGACGGCCCCGGCGGGCGGCGACGGCGACCTGACCCGGCTGTCCACCGCCCTGCGCCGGCACGCGACCACCACCGGGGTCCCGGTGCCGCACCGGCCGTGGCAGCCGCCCCTCCCGGACCTGCTGCCGGCCGGGTCGCTCGAGCCGGCCGAGCGCGCCACGCGCCTGCGGATCGGCCTCGTCGACCGCCCCCACGTCCAGGCCCGGGAACCGCTCGAGGTCGACCTCGCCGATGGTGGCGGCTGGCTGGTGGTGGGCGGTCCCCGCAGCGGCCGGACGACGCTGCTGCGCACCGTGCTGGCGGAGGCGGTCCACCGGCTCGCGCCGGACGAGGTGCACGTCCACGTGCTCGACCACGGCGGCGGTGCCCTGGCGGCCGCCGCAGCGGCGCTCCCGCACACCGGCACGGCGGTCGGCGCCGACGACCCGCTGCGCACGAGCCGGCTGGTGGCCCGGTTGGCCGAGGAGGTGGCGCAGCGGCGGGCGGGGCGCCGGGGCGGTGTGTCCCCCGCCCTGCTGCTGCTCGTGGACGGGCTGGACGCGGTCGGCGGGCAGCTGGACGTGGCCGACCCGGGCCAGGGCTCCGCGGCGCTGCTGCGGCTGGTGCGCGACGGCGCGGCGGTCGGGCTCACCTGCCTGCTCACCGCTGACCGCGCGGTGCCGGGAGGCCGGCTGGCGTCCGCCGTCGGACAGCGGCTCGTCCTCCCGCTGCCCGACCGGGCGGACTACGCGGTGGCCGGCATCCCGGCCCGGCTGGTCCCCACGGCGCGGCCGCCCGGACGAGCGCTGCTGGGGGAGGCCGCCGTCGAGTGCCAGATCGCGCTCCCCCGGCCCGCGGCCCCCCAAGCCGCGCCGGCGGCGGCCCGGTCAGCGCTGCGGATCGCCGAGCTGCCCGCCGACCCCCGGCTCCGCCTGCCCGCTCCTCCCGGCGACAGCGAGTCCGCGTTGACGCTGCCGGTGGGGCCCGGCGGGGACGAGGGCGGCGTGCTGTCGGTGGACCTCCGGCGGTCCGGTGGGCTGCTCGTCGTCGGACCGGCGGGCAGCGGCCGTTCCTCGACCCTGGAGGCGTTCGCCGCCCACCTGGCGCACGCCGGGGCGGCCGTCCGGGTCGCCGACCCCGCCGCCGTCGACGACCTCGCGGCGTGGGCGGCGGCCCTGACGGACCGCCCGGGCGTCGTGGTCGTCGACGACGCGGCCGCGCTCGGCGACGCACCGGCGCTCCACCTGCCGCCGCGGACCGCCGCGGCCTTCCCGGTGGTCGTCCTGGCCGCCGGCCAGGCGGCCGATCTCGCCCGCCTCTACCAGGGGCCGCTGGCCGACCTGCGGCGCGGCCGCACCGGGCTGCTGCTTACCCCCGGTCCAGGAGACGCCGACCTGCTCGGCGTCCGGCTGCCGCGCGCACCGGTGGCCGTCCGCCCCGGCTCGGGCTGGCTGGTCGTGGCCGGGACGCCGCAGCGCGTGCAGGTCGCGCGCCACCGGGACGCGGCCTAGTCCGTGGCAGGCTCAGAGCAGGTCGAGCGCGGGACCGATCTCCTGCGTCGCGTACCAGGCCAGCTCGTGCCCCTCCGCCTGGTCGACGACGAACTGGGCGTCGTCGCTGCCGAGGTCGGCCTCGAGCACCACGTCGACCGCGGCCCGCACGTCGTCCTCCGCCTCGCTGCCGTCGATGTGGGCGCTGGCGACGTCCCGGAGCGCGATGTCGCCCGGCACCCGCACCGTGCCGCGCTCGGCGTCCGGGTCGACCGCGGGGTCGTCCCGCGGCTCGACGGCGGCGTCCGGGACGTCGGCGGCGAGCACGACCCGCCGGCGGGCGGCCAGCGGGTCCACGTCCAGCAGCCGCAGGCTGGCGCGGGCCGCGGTGAGCAGCGCCGCGTACTCCAGCTCCTCGGTGTCGGCCTCGGCCTCGCTGACGGCGTAGAAGTCCCGCAGCGCCGGCGTCACCGCGAACGCCGTGTGCGGGCCGGGCAGCCGCCCCTCGTCGACCAGCGTCCGCAGCACGGTCGTCGTCGCCGGCAGGTACACGCGCACGCGGTCCGCTCCCTTCCTCGGTGGACGGCGACCGTAGCGCGGCGGGGCCGGGCAGCCCTTCCCGGCCCGGGGTCACCCCGCGGCGCGCACCAGCTCCGCGACCTCCTGCTCGATCAGGTCGGCGAGCACGTCGACGTCGCCGACGCTGTCCCGGTCGGCGTTGAGACCGATGAACACGCGCCCGTCGTAGCTGGTCATGCCGATGGACAGCCCCTGCCCGCGGGCCAGCGGCACGACGGGGAAGACCTCGAGCACCCGGCTGCCCGCGGCGTAGAGCGGCACCTGGGGCCCCGGCACGTTGGTGACCACCAGGTTGAACAGCCGCCGCGACAACCCCCGCGCGGCCCGCACCCCGAGGGCGTGCATCGTCGGCGGCGCGAACCCGGTGAGGGCGATGAGCCGGTCGGCGCCGACGGACTGGCCGTGCAGGGCGACCCCGCGCATGGCGTAGCCGAGCCGGGCCAGGCGCACGCCCGGGTTGGGCTCCCCGACCGGCAGGTCGACCAGGAACGAGGCGACCCGGCCGCCGGGCGAGGCGTCGGCGTCCTGGAGCGACACGGGCACGAGCGCGCGCACCGACGTCGAGCCGGTCACCGGCTCGCCGCGCGAGAGCAGCCACTCGCGGAGCGCGCCGGTCACCACGGTCAGCAGGACGTCGTTGACCGTCCCGCCGTGCAGGCTGCGGACCTTCTTGACGTCGTCGAGGTCGGCCCGGGCCACGGCCACCCGCCGCTGCCGGCCGGTCGTGGTGTTCAGCGGCGTGTGCGGCGCCGGGAAGACCGCCGAGCGCGTCGCGCGCAGCAGGTCCCGGCCGACCCCCAGCACCCGCGCCGCGCCGGCGCGCACGTCGGTGACCGCGTGCCGGGCGGCGTCGAGCGCCGCTGTGGGCCGGTGCGCGTACTCCTCGAGGGCCTGCAGCACCAGCGCCGCGGCTCCCGGCGGCCGGGCCGGCGTCCACTCCTCCGGCGCGGGCACGGGAGCGTCGGGCTCCGGGTCGAGCAGCACCTGGCCGATGTCGATCGCGCTGAGCCCGTCCACCAGAGCGGGGTGCGTCTTGGTGATGACCGCGACGCGGTTGCCCTCCAGCCCCTCGACGAGGTAGAGCTCCCACAGCGGCCGGTTGCGGTCCAGCGGCCGCGACATCAGCCGGGAGACCAGCTCCAGCAACTGGGCCTGCGTGCCCGGGCGGGGCAGCGCCGAGCGCCGGACGTGGTAGGCGCAGTCGACGTCGGGGTCGTCGGCCCACACCGGGGTGGCCAGGTTGCCGGGTACCTCGATCACGCGCTGGCGGTACCGCGGCACCAGCGGCAGCCGCGCGGCGACCAGGGAGGCGAGGGAGTCCAACCCGTCCGGCGGGGCCTCGAGCACGAGCACGCCGCCGACGTGCATCGGGTTGAGCCGTTCCTCCAGGTACAGGAACGAGGCGTCCAGTGCGGTCAGCCGCTCGACCATCGCTCTCCTCGTGGGTGGCCGGTGCCCCACGCTACGGGGCACCGGTCGCGCGCACAGCAGGATGCGACGACCGTCACGCCCCCGGCTGGGGCTCAGCCGGCGCGCCGGCGGCCGGTCAGCCGGCGGCCGGACGCGGCGGGCTCGGGGACGCCGGCCACCTGCGCGGCCAGCGACCGGAGCGCGCCGCGCAGCGGCGACGCCGGGGCGGCCTCTGCCAGGGTCCGGCCGGCGGCGAGCGCGCCGTCGGTCGCCCGCCGGTCGGCGGGGAGGAAGAAGCCGACCGGGCACCCGGCGAACCGCTCGAGCGCCTCGGCGATCTCCGCACGGGCGTTCCCGGGCACCGGACCACGCCGGACCTGGTTCACGACCACGACGGGGTCGACGTCCGGCAGCACGTCCCGCAGCTCGCCGAGCGCCCGCACCGTGCGCTGCAGCGCCACCGGGTCCGCCCCGCTCACGCACAGCACGGTGTCCGCCGCCTCGAGGACCGCCAGCGTGGCGCCGTTGCGCCGCGGCGCCGCCGTGTCGAAGGACAGCTCCTCGTCCTCCTCGAGGCAGAACGAGCAGTCGACGACGGTCAGGTCGGCCAGTCGGCGCGCCTCGTCCAGCACCGCGCTCACCGCCCGCGGGCGCAGCTCCGGCCAGCGGTCGGCCCGCGCCAGGCCGGTGAGGACCCGCAGGTGCGGCCGCACGGTCCAGGCCAGCCGCGCCAGCGCGGTGGTGTCCAGCGAACCGAGGGCCGCCTGCCGCGCCGCGCCGGCCAGCCCCGGCGACTCGTCGAGCAGGCCGAGGACCTGGGCGACCACACCGCCGTACACGTCCGCGTCGACCAGCAGGGAGGGCACGCCCAGCCGTGACGCCTCGTCGGCCACGCCCACCGCCACGGTGGTCCGGCCGGGTGCACCGAGCGGTCCCCAGACGGCGACGACCCGCCCTCGTCCGGCCGGGCGGTCCTCCGGCGCCGGGTGTGCGCCGAGCACGGGCAGCGCGGCCCGCGGGTCCCCGATGTCCCGCCCACCGGCGGGGACGCCGTCCACCGCCTCGCGCAGCGCACGGGCGATGGCCTCGGGGTCGGCGTCGGCCGGCAGCACCCGGTGCACGCCGAGCTGCCGGAGCCGCTCGGCCGCCCGCTCGTCGCCCGGCTCGACGAGGCCCACCACGGCGACCCCCGCGGCCTCCAGCCGCGCCACCGCGTCGCCGTCCAGCCGGCGCAGGTCCGCCGAGAGCAGTGCGGCCTGCCCGGTGCCGGTCGCGGCCGCCGCCAGGAGCTCGGACACGTCCACGCAGCGGCGGACGACGGCCACGCCGTGGTCGGCCCGGTCGAGGGCCCCGACCAGCTCGGACTCCCAGGCGGCGCCGGTGACGGCGGTGAAGACCTGCAGCGCCATCAGTCGGCCGGGTCCGCGGCGTCGACCGAGTCGTGCACGACCACCACCAGCGGCCGCCCGCCGATGGCCGCCAGCACCTCCGGGGCCTCGTCGGCGTCGACGGAGACGACCACCTGCACCGTCGTCGTCGGCGTGGACAGCACGCCCTCGGACCGGCCGGAGACGGCCTGCACCGGCGCCGAGGTGACCACCGCCGTCACCGAGCCGTCGGCGACGGCGGTCGCCCCGGCGGCCGGGTCGGCCACCGCGTAGACGTCGACGAGCTGGCCGCGCTGCAGGCTCGGCGGCACGAAGCCCGACTGGACGGGCAGCGCGAGCTGGACGAGGTCTTCGGGCGCCACCAGGGCCGAGCGCGGCAGCAGCTCTCCGGAGCGGACGGTGCGGGCGAGGGTGCGGCCCTCGGGGCGCGTCGTCGTCGACAGGTACGCCCGCCCGGTGTCGTCGAGCCGGACGTCGACGACGACGAGGTCGTCGGCGGTGAGGACCGTGCCCGCCGCCAGGTCGCCGGCCGCCGCCCACACCGGCACCGTGGCGTCGGCGGCGGCCACCACGCGGGCGCCCAGCAGGACCGAGCCGAGCACCAGCAGCAGACCCAGGACCAGCCGGAGGTCCAGCCACCGCGGCGGGCGCACCCGTCGCGGTGACGCACCGGGCAGCTGCCCCGCCTGCCGGGTGCCGTCCACCGGTGCGCTGGCGGGGGCGGGACGGACTGCGGTCACGCGCGGTTCCTCCGGTCCCTCCCGTCGTGCGGGAGCGCGGTTGGTCGCCGACGCCGCCGGTCGGTGTCGATCGGGTGCAGATGATGCGCTACGGACGAGGGTGCGTGCATTCGCCGTCCACACGTTCGGGTGTGGACGGTGGTCACAGGCCACCGGTGCGGCTGACACACTGGCCGGGACGGACGGAGACGCACCGATGCCCACACCTCGCTTCCTGACCCTCGACGACGTCGCGGAGATCCTCAACGTGAAGTGGTCGCAGGCCTATGCGCTCGTCCGGCGCAAGGAGCTGATCGCCATCCAGATCGGTGGCCGTGGTCAGTGGCGGGTGGAGGTCGACGAGCTCGAGCGCTTCATCGAGCAGAAGTACGCCGAGGCCAGGGCCGGGACCGTGCCCGAGGAGCCGCCCTCCCCAGCTCCTGGCGAGGCGCCGTCCGAGACCGACGAGCCCTCGGTCCCGACCGGAGGACGCCGCCGGCGCTGAGCCGCCCGGTCAGCCCGCTCCGCCGGGCCCCGTCCGGACCACCACGACCGCGTCCAGCGCGACGGCGACCACCCCGCGCACCGCACCGGGCCGCCGCTGCGTGCCGAGGTCGTGCTCCGCGAGCTCCACGAAGTCGGCGCCGACCCGGTCCACCGTCCCGGTGAGCACCGCGCCGTCGTGGAGGAGCAGCTGGACCGCCCTGCGGTCGCGCGCCAGCGCCCGCACCGCCCACCGCAGGTCCAGCCGCCCGCGCACGACGCCGTCCTCCGCCGGCACGGCCGTCTGCCGGCCGAGCCCGCTCACCGCCACCACGGCCGCGCTCGCCACCAGCGCCTCCCGGCCGGCTCCCTCCTCCACCAGCACCCAGTCGACGCCCACGTCGGCCAGCTCGCCGCTGACCTGACCCGCGCCCCGGCAGCGCAGGGACACGCGGGCGCCCAGCGCGCCGCGGAGGCGGTCGGTCAGGCGGACGGCACCGACCTCGGCGCGCGTCCGCGACGCGTGCTCCGCCCGCTCGGCGTCCGCCTCGGCCTCGTCGAACTGCGCCTGCAGATCGGCGAAGAGCTGCTGCCAGCGCATCCGGCACCTCCTCGCGATCAGCGTAGATCCTTGTTGATGATTGCCTTTACTTGCGTTTGCTTGATCTAGTCTCATCTCGGGCTCACGGGAGGAGGCGACATGTCGGCACGGCGACTGGTCGGGACGGCGCTCGCGATGGCGGGCACCGCCCTCGCACTGGCCGTCCTGGGACCGGCTCCGGCCGCGCTCCACCCCGCGGTGCTGGAGCCCCAGCTGGTCGCCGACACCGCCGGCCCGGACGCGGTCGTGCTGTCCTGGGCGGCGCTCCTGGCATGGGCCGTCTGGGCGTGGGGAGCCGCGGGCCTCGCGCTCACGGCCGCCGGCGCGCTCCCCGGCCTCGCCGGGTCCGCTGCGCGCGGCCTGCAGCGCGTCGTCCTCCCGGCCGGCGCCCGCCGCGCTGCGGCGGTGGCCCTGGGCATCGGTCTGGGCGCCGGCCTCGGCGCACCCGTGGTCGCCGGCGCGGCACCGCTCGCCCCGAGCGCCGTCCCCGCCGCCCCCGACTGGCCGCACGCGACCCACGGCACGTCGCCCGACTGGCCGCAGCAGCCGGCCACGCCCACCGCCGCCCCCGACGCCGCCGGGCACGTCGTCGTCCGGGGCGACTGCCTCTGGGAGATCGCCGAGGAGCACCTCCGGCGGACGACGGGTCGCGAGCCGGGCGACCGCCAGGTCGCCGACGCCGTCGGCGCGTGGTGGGCGGCCAACGCCTCGGTGATCGGCGCCGACCCCGACCTCCTCCTCCCCGGCCAGGTGCTCCGGCCGCCGCCCACCCCGACCTGACCAGCGCAGCCGCCGCCCGTACGAACCCGCCGCTCCCCCGGCGCCCCGTCACCCGCACCGTCCTCACGAGGGAGCAGCACCATGACCGCACCCACCACCACGCCGCCGACCGCCCCGTCGCTCCGGATGGTCGTCGTGCCGACACCGCAGCCCCCGCTGGTCGACCAGCAGGGCCCGCTGCGCCTGGTCGTGCCGGGGGTGCGGCCGCCCCGGCCGGTGCACCGGCCGGGCCCGCGCCCGCGGCCTGTGGGGGTGCGGCCGGATGCCGACTTCGGCCCGACGTGGTGGGGGGGCGGCGCCCGGCCCCCCGGGCGGCCGCCGGGTGGGCGGCTGCGCGTTAGGGCGCTCGAGCTGGGG